>JAITBL010000144.1 GCA_031283575.1 Treponema sp.
GTTTACTACCCAAGAACCCGCCTTTCGGCGGGGAGAGTCATTCCCTGATATCTTCCATCGCGGCGTCGGGAACCGATGCAAGGGCGGCTTCCACTTCGGAGCGGCTGATGCGCTCGACCCGCATGGTAAGGCGGATGTGGGCGACATCATCGCCTTCGGTTGTTACTACCGACACGATATTGCCGCCCTTTTCGGCGATGGCGGCGCCCAGCTTGGCGAGCACGCCAGGGTGTTCGCCCAGAATCAGGGTGATCCGCACGCCGGGATGCCTGCCGCCAAAGGCTTTCACAAATACGTTGAACAGGTCCGTATCGGTGATGATCCCCACCAGCAGATCGTCCCGCATAACCGGCAGGCAGCCTATGCCCTTGTCGGACATAATCCGCGCCGCCTCTTCCACCACTTCGTTTTCGGTCACGGTGATCACTTTTTTTGTCATGATCTCCTGAACCTTCATTTTGGTAAGCAGGTAACTGAGTTCGTACACATCCAGCGTGGTCGCCTGTGAGGGCGCCGCCTTGATCATGTCTTCCCGCGTAATGATTCCCGCCAGGGAATTGTCGTAATCAAGCACCGGCAGATGGCCCACCTGTTCGCGATCCATTAAGGCACGGGTTTCGGTAACCGAAGAATCGGGGTGTACATACACGGGATTCTTTGTCATAACGCGTGATACAATCATATTTACCTCCTCGACGGCGTTTTGCCGTCAATAGTACATCAGGGCTTTCCCCTGGCTCCTAAGCGCCCAGATAGGCGGCTTTAACTGAATCATCTTTCATCAAGTCGGCGGCGGCGCCGGATTTGATTACCCTGCCCGTCTCCAGAATGTAGGCGCGGTTGGCAATGCTCAGGGCCTTGTAGGCGTTTTGTTCCACAAGCAAAATCGCGGCCCCCGATTCCCGGATTCGGCCGATGGTGGCAAAGATTTCGTCGACGAGAATCGGGGCAAGGCCCATGCTCGGCTCATCGAGGAGGAGCAGCTTCGGGCTTGCCATAAGGGCCCGGCCCATGGCGAGCATCTGCTGTTCGCCGCCCGACAGGGTGCCGGATACCTGCCGGCTCCTTTCCTTGAGCCGCGGAAAAAGACCATACACCGTGTCGAAGTCCGCTTTAATCCGCGCCTTGTCCCTGCGGGCGTAGGCGCCCATTTCAAGGTTTTCGCGTACCGTCAGGTTTGCGAAAATACGCCTGCCCTCCGGCACCTGGACAAGGCCTTCCGCCACAATGCGGTCGGGCGGCACGGCGCTGATATCGCGCCCCTCGTATTCGACAACGCCGCCCGATTTTTTGACCACGTTGGAAATCCCGTTGAGCGTGGTAGACTTGCCCGCGCCGTTACTCCCGATAAGGGTGATAATTTCGTTTTCGGCAACCTCAAACGAAACGGCCTTGAGCGCCTGAATTGCCCCGTAATGGACCGTCAGGTTTTGTACCGAGAGGATCACTTGACCGCCTCCTCGCCCAGATACGCTTTGATCACCGCGGGATCTTTTTGGATTTCCCCGGGAACGCCCGCGGCGATGGTACGCCCGTAATCAAGCACGATGATGCGCTCGCAAATTCCCATCACCAAACGCATGTCGTGTTCGATAAGCAGAATCGTCAGGTGGAATTCCCTGCGGATAAAACCTATAAGACGCATAAGGTCTTCGGTCTCCTGGGGATTCATTCCCGCCGCGGGTTCGTCAAGCAGAAGCAGAACGGGATTCGACGCCAGGGCGCGGACAATTTCAAGTTTACGCTGTTCACCGTAGGGAAGGTTGCGCGCAAGCTCGTTTTTTTTCGTTTCGATTTTAAAAATGGAAAGCAGCTCTTCAGCGCGCTTTCTCATCATCACCTCGTCATTACGAAAGCGCTTGAGGCGAAAGAGCGCGTCAAGAGGCCGTTCACTGCGCTGGGCGTGCAGGGCAATGAGCACATTGTCTTCCACGCTCATATTGCCGAAAAGGCGGATATTCTGAAAAGTCCGCGCGATACCGATACGGTTAAGCAGGGCGGGATTCATGCTGCCCGTCTTGTAAAGGCGGCCGCTTCTGTCCCAAAACGTAATTTCCCCTTCGGTGGGCGTGTACACGCCCGAAAGCATGTTGAACACCGTCGTTTTTCCCGCGCCGTTGGGCCCGATCAGGGCTACCAGTTCTCCCCGCGAAAGCGCGCAGGAAAAGCCGCTTACCGCGCGGAGGCCGCCAAAGACAATGGAAAGATCGGTTACCGTTAAAACGGGCGCGCTCATGAGGGGTCTCCCGCTTTTTTTCTTCCGCCCAATTTGGCGGCGATCCGGTCAAAGCTTTTTACGAAAGAAAATTCCTTCATGCCCAAAAGTCCCTTGGGCCTGAAGAGCATAACGAGGATCAGGATCAAGGGATAGATGAGGAGCCGGTAATCCTGGAGGAAGCGCAAAAATTCCTGCAAATAGGTAAGCAGATACGACGCGAGGATAGAACCGGTCATGGAACCCATGCCGCCCAGTACGACATAAATAAGAAAGTCGATAGACTTGAGGAACTGGGCTATATCGGGTTTAACAAAACCGACTACCATCGCGTACAGGGAGCCGCCTATGCCGGCGATAAAGGCCGCGATCACAAAACCGAGCATTTTGTAGCGGAATATGTCGATACCGCTGGAAAAAGCGGCGATTTCGTCTTCGCGGCAGGCCATGATCGCCCGCCCGAAACTGGAGCGCAAAAAATTTTGCGCCAGGGCCAGTATGATGATCAGAACGGAAGTTACTACGATAAAGGCAAGTTCGCCGTTAAGCGCCATGATCGTGGTAAACTGCCGGCCGTTGGGGCCGCCGGTTAATTCCTTAAGGTTGATAAACACCACGCGGATAATTTCGCCAAAACCCAGCGTCACAATGGCAAGGTAATCGCCGGAAAGTTTGAGTACGGGAAAGCCGATTAAAAAACCCGCCAGGGTGGTAAGAAGTATCGCGAAGGCGGCCGCGAGGGGCAGGGGAAAGCCCAAATCTATAGTAAAGAAAATACACGAATAGGCGCCGATGGCAAGAAAGCCCGCCTGGCCCAGAGAAAGCTGTCCGGTAATGCCGACGATCATGTTGACGCTCATCGCCATGATGGCGTTTACCGCGCCCATCGTGATGATGTGGGTCGTGTACGGATCGATGATTTCCGCCTTCATCAACGCAAAGGGCAAAACCACCGCGATGATCGCGGCGCCCGCGAGAATCGACGTCGTGCGAAAAGGAAAGGCCGTGCTTTTTGCCGCGCCCAATTTTTCGGACATGTTACACCTTTATCCTGGTCTTTTTACCCAGTATGCCCGTGGGTTTAATCATCAGTACGATGATAAGTATGCTAAAGGAAATGGCGTCGCTGTACTGGCTCGAAATAAACGCCTTGGTCATGGTTTCGGCGATGCCCAGCATAAAGCCGCCGAGCATCGCGCCGGGGATCGAGCCGATACCGCCGAGTACCGCCGCCACAAAGGCCTTGAGTCCGGGCATCATTCCCATAAGGGGATTTACCTGGGGATAGGCGGACGCGTAGAGTACGCCGCCCGCCGCGGCAAGAATCGAACCCAGGCCAAAGGTAAACGAAATAATGCCGTTTACCGAAATTCCCATAAGGCTTGCCGCGCCGTTATCAAAGGAAACGGCCCGCATGGCCTTTCCCCGTTTGGTGTAGTTCACCAATAAATTAAGGACTACCATGAGCAGCGCCGAAAGAATGATCACGGTAATCTGTATATTCGAAATGGAAAGATTCGGGGCAAATTTAATATTGTGCACCACGGGCCGCGGAAACTGCCGCGGATTGGGCCCGATAAAGGGCAGTACGCGGGCGCCGTTTTCGAGGATGAGGCTTACCGCGATGGCGGTGATAAGGGAATTGAGCCGCGGCGCCGAGCGCAACGGCCGGTAGGCAAGGCGTTCTATGCTGATGCCGAAAACCGCGCAGATGATCATGGAAACGACAAAGGCGGCGAGCATTCCCGCGGGACCCGCGCCGACGGCGCCCAGCACAAAAAAGGCCGCGTAAGCGCCGACCATAAGTATGTCGCCGTGGGCAAAGTTAATAAGAAGTACGATGCCGTACACCATGGTATAGCCCAGCGCGATAAGGGCGTAAATGGAACCCAGGGAAAGACTGTTTATTAACTGCTGTAAAAAAATCATATATACACCATGGATTTGGGTTTGTCAGGCAAGGAATCGAAATTCCCTGCCTGACAAACAGGTACAATCGGTAATTCCGGACATTCACGGAATGTCCGGAATAACACCTGCTTAAAACTCTTGTCTCCGCGGGCGTCTGCCCGCGGCGCAAGAGCGATCCCCGTTACTTGGGGTTAACGGTTGTCTTGTACGTATTCACCAGCTTTCCGCCCTGCTCGACGATTTCAAGAATCGCCGCGCCCTTGATCGGGTTGCGGTCCGCGTCAAAGCGGATGCTGCCGGTCACGTAAGGGCCGTTAAGCTTTGCCATGGCGTCTTTTACCGCGGCGGTGTCAAAACTGCCGGCGGCCCTGATCGCGTCGGCGATGAGCATCATGGTGTCGTATCCCAGCGCGGCGAACTGAGAGGCCTTGGAAGAAGGAAACCTTGCCTCGAAGGCGTTTACGAATTTCTGCCCCGCGGGATCGGTCGTGTCCGAAGCAAAGCCCGCCGACCAGAACCCGTTGGTTACTTCAACGCCGGCCTCGGCAACCAGGCCGTCCCAGCCGTCGCCGCCGAGGAGGGCGCAGCTTACGCCCTGATCGCGGAGCTGCTTCGCCTGAAGGGTAACGTCGTTGTAGTAGTTGGGAAGATACACCACGTCGGGATTCGCCGCCCTGATACGGGTAACCTGGGCGTTAAAATCAATGTCCTTGGTCTGGTAGGCCTCGTCGGCGACGATAGCGCCGCCAAGGGCGAGGAACTGCCTGCGGAAAGAATCGGCAAGACCGGTGTTGTAGTCCGCTCCGGCATCGTAGAGTATCGCCGCGTTCCGCGCGCCCAGAGTGTCAAAGGCAAAATCCGCTCCGACGATTCCCTGGAAAGGATCGATAAAACAGGCGCGGAAGATATAGTCCCCGGCCTTTGTTACGTCGATGTTGGTTGCCGAAGGCGAGATGAGAAGCACTTTGGCCTGCTGCGCCAGCGAAGTCATCGCGATCGTAGCGCCCGAAGTGCTTGACCCGATGATAAAACCCACTTTGTCGCGCGTGGCAAGCTTTGTAAAGGCGTTGACGGATTTTTCCGCGTTGCCTTCGTCATCTTCGGCAATTATCGTGAGTTTTTTGCCCAAAAGCCCGCCCGCGGCGTTAATCTCGTCAATAGCGAGAAGGGCCCCGTCCCTGGACTGGGTGCCGTAAAAAGCAACGTCGCCCGAAAGGGGTAATACCGCCCCGATGGCAACCGTGTCGCTTTCCTTTTTCGCGCAGCCCGCCGCCAGAACCATGGCAAAGGCCACGACGCCCAGCGCTAAAAACAATTTCTTCATTGTCATTCCTCCTTAAAGAATGGATATGCAAGTCTACTGTATATTTATGCATTATGTCTACACTCGGGCCGTGGGCGGCCCGAAGGTAACGCTTTCGCCTCAGGAAAATTTCCCTATGGGCACGAAGGAATCGGCTTTGAGGGCCGCGCCGCCGACCAGGGCCCCGTCAATATTTTCCTTGGCCATAAGCTGGGCGGCGTTGTCCGGCTTTACCGAACCGCCATACTGGATGATGATGTCCCCGGCCGCGGCGGCGCCGTAGAGTCTGCCGATGACGCCCCTCACCCAGGCGTGAATGGCGTCGGCGTCTTCGGGCGTGGCGGTCTTGCCGGTTCCGATGGCCCAGACAGGCTCGTAGGCGATCACGATGTTCGCCAAATCCGTGACGAGGATGCCCTCAAGCCCCTTTACCGTCTGCGTCTCGCAGACCGCTTCGGCCCTGCCCGCTTCGCGTTCTTCCAGCAGCTCGCCGACGCAGAGGATCACCTCAAGGCCGTGACGCAGGGCAAGCTTTACCTTTTTGTTGATAAGCTCGTCGTCTTCTTTGTAAAGATGGCGCCGTTCACTGTGACCAAGGATTACGGTCTGTACCCCCAGGTCTTTGAGCTGGAGCACCGAGGTTTCGCCGGTATGGGCGCCCTGTACGTCGACCGCCATATTCTGCGCGCCCAGGCGGATGTTCGTTCCCTTGACGATGGGCGCTACCGTTTCAAGAAGCGTAAAAGACGGCGCGACAAGGTACTTGTGCTTTCCGTCTTTAAGGCCCTCGACCAAAGCCCCGGCAAGCTCCGCCGCCTCCTGCCTGGTCTTGTGCATTTTCCAGTTTCCCGCTATGTAATAATTCCTGCTCATACGTTCTCCTTTAATTGATACGCGGCTTAGCCGCGGCACACTTCAATGCCGGGCAGTTTTTTGCCTTCAAGCAATTCCAGACTCGCGCCGCCGCCGGTAGACACATGGCTCATTTTGGAGGCCAGGCCGAATTTGTTCACCGCCGCTACCGAGTCGCCGCCGCCCACAACGGTAATGGCCCCCCTGCCGGTAGCTTCGGCCACAAGCTTCGCGACTTCTTCGGTACCTTTGGCAAAGGCGTCGAATTCAAACACACCTACAGGGCCGTTCCACACGATGGTTTTTGCCCTGGCGAGCACCTCCTCATATTTGGCAACCGTTTTGGGACCCACGTCAAGGCCCATAAGGTTGTCGGGAAGGTCGGCGCTGTCAACCGGAACCGGCTTTGCCGACGCGTCAAAAGTTTCCGCGGCCACCTGATCCACGGGCAGGACAATGTCGGCGCCGGCTTTTTTGGCCGCTTCCAGAATACTTTTCGCGGTATCGATCTGATCGTCCTCGACAAGGCTCTTTCCCACCCGGCGGCCCTGGGCCTTGAGGAAGGTGTAGGCCATGCCGCCGCCGATTACCATGGCGTCCGCGTTTTTAAGCAGGCTCTCCAGGACGGCGATTTTGCTCGACACTTTGGCGCCGCCGATGATCGCCACCAGCGGTTTAACCGGACTGGTCACGATGGGCTCAAGGAACTGCACTTCCTTTTCCATAAGAAAACCCGCCGCCGATACGGGTACAAATTTGGCGATGCTTGCCGTGGAAGCGTGATCGCGGTGGGCGGTACCGAAGGCGTCGTTGACAAAAATATCGCCGTAGGAGGCAAGCTCTTTGGCAAGCTTGTCCCGCTCGCCGGCTTCTTTACTGGTTTCTTCTTTGTGGAAACGGGTGTTTTCCAGCATGATCACCGAGCCGTCCTTTTGCCCGTCGATAAACGCCTTTTTTCCGTAACAACCGTCCTCGCCGGCGAAGATCACCGGCTTCCCCAGCTTCTGTTCGAGGTAAGCGACAACCGGCGCCATGCGGTGTTTACCTTTGATGTAGGCGGCTTCGTCAAAGGACTTGCCGTCCCTTTCCGCTTTTTCCCTTGCCTTTTTTGAATCCTTGGAAGGATCGCCCAGATGGCTCATCAGGGTAAGCGTCTTAACGCCCTGATCCAAAAGGTACTTTATTGTGGGCAGGGCCGCCATGATCCGCGTATCATCCTGAACCACGGCGTCTTTCATGGGAACATTAAAATCCACCCTCATGATGATCCGCTTGCCTTTAAGGTCCACGGATTTAACTGTCTTTATCATCATAACCTCCAATCTGCTTTAACAAAAAAGGCCCCAACTTGCGAAAGTCGGAGCCCTGTATCACGACCTGCCGCTTTAAACCAAAGGCTTAAAGCGGCAGACAAGTTTTCGGCTTGGCTGCCGTATGTTTTACTTTTTGCCGTCGATGTACGTGAGCAGGTCGACCACTTTGTTGGAATAACCCCACTCGTTGTCATACCAGGACACTACCTTGAAGAAGCGCTTTTCACCCTTGAGGTTGTTCTGAAGGGTCGCCAGGCTGTCGTAGATCGAGGTATTGGTATTGTGGATGATGTCGGTGGAGACGATTTCCTCGTCGCAGAAAGCGAGGATGCCCTTGAGGTAGCTTCCGGCGGCCTTCTTCATCGCCGCGTTGATCTCTTCGATTGAAGTGTCCTTTTCGGAACGGAACGTCAGGTCAATCACGGAACCGGTGGGCGTGGGAATACGGAAGCTCATGCCGGTAAGTTTGCCCTTGGTCGAGGGAAGCACCTCGCCGACGGCCTTGGCCGCGCCGGTCGTCGAAGGGATGATGTTGATGGCCGCGGCCCGTCCGCCCCGCCAGTCTTTCTGGGAAACGCCGTCAACGGTCTTCTGGGTGGCGGTATAGGAGTGGATGGTCGTCATCAGGCCCGTCTCCACGCCAAAACCTTCTTTAAGAAGCACGTGAACCACCGGCGCCAGACAGTTGGTGGTACAGCTGGCGTTGGAAAGCACGTGGTGTTTGGCGGGATCGTAATCGGCGTTGTTGACGCCCATAACAAAGGTCTTGATGGGTTTGGATTCGTCGGCGGATTTGCCGGGGGCGGAAATAATCACCTTTTTGGCGCCGCCTTCGATGTGTCCGTAGGCTTTTTCGTTGGTATAAAGGCCCGTGGATTCGATCACATACTCGATTCCCAGGTCTTTCCAGGGAAGCTGGGCCGGAGTAAGCCCCTTGCCGGAGAGACACTTGATTTTATGGCCGTTGACCACGAGAATATCCTCGCCTTCGGTCCCTATATCCGCCTTCATCTGGCCCTGGGTCGAGTCATATTTAAGCTGATAAGCGAAATACTTCGCGTCGGTGGAAATGTCGACCACCGCCACTACGTCAATTTTGTCTTTGCCCAGCAGTCCCTGGCCCACAAGAGCCTGAAACACAAGGCGGCCGATGCGGCCAAAACCGTTAATTGCGATTTTCATGTTGGAAAAACCCCCAATATTGAATATGATTGTATTAAGCTTAACGGAGCGGGAAAAAAATTTCAAGTGTCAGCGCGCGGCTTGATAACAGACAGAAACAGACATTTCTGCTAAAGCAGAAAAAGACATTTCCGCTAAAGCGGGAAACGGCATTTACAAAGCGGCTTCCGCTTCCGCGAGGGCGGCGGCAATTTGTTCCCATTCGGCGGTTTTTGTTTCGATATCCGCGAGGGTTTTGTCCAGGGCTGTTTTTACGGGGCGGGCCTTTGTTCCGTCACGGTACACTTCGGGCCGCGCCAGTTCTTCCCCAAGGCGTTTGTGTTCCGCTTCCAGCGCCGACAGCGCGGCAAGCAGTTCCTGTTCCTGGTTACGGAGGCGGCGGAGCAGGGTTTGTTTTTCTTTTGAACCGCGCCGTACCGCGGCGGCGCTGACGGGACTTTTATCCGCGGCCGTAGTGACGCCGTTTGCCGTTTTGTCCGCGCCGGCGTTTTTTTCCGCCGCGGCGCTTTCGTTCGCGCGCTCCGAGGCGGCGCGTTCAAGGTAGTAGGCGTAGCCGCCGTAGAAAAGCCGCACGGCGCTGGCGCCGCTTCCCTCAACGCCGCTGAGTTCCAGTGTTTTTGTTGAAAGCGCCTCCATAAAGGCGCGGTCGTGCGACACAAAAACAATCGTCCCCGTAAAGGCAAGCAGGGCGTCAAGAAGCAGGTCTTTTGAATTCAGATCCAGATGATTGGTGGGTTCGTCAAGAACCAAAAGATTCGCCGGTTTTAACAGAAGGCCGAGCAGGGCGAGGCGGCTCTTCTCTCCCCCCGAAAGAACGGAAATGCTTTTATAGACATCGTCGCCGCGAAAGAGAAAAGCTCCCAGCATGTCCCGGGGCGAGACTGGAGAGCGCGCTTCCACAAACTCAAGCGCTGTCGTAGTTTCGCTTCCCGCAAAGTCAAGTTCCGCGTTATCCTGTGAAAAATAAGCCGGTACTATTCCCGCGCCGTATTTTACCGTCCCCGCGTGGGCGGAATCGAAACCCGCGATGATCCGCAGCAGCGTTGATTTTCCCGCGCCGTTCCTGCCGGCCACCACCAGGCGCTCGCCCGAATCAAGGACAAGATCGACCTTTTCCAGCACGGAACGGCTTCCGTAGCTTTTGCCGATTCCCTCAAGGGTAAACGCGGTCCGGCCCGCGTGGGGAGGAGGCGGAAAGCGTATCGTTATTTTTTTAAGTGATTCGGGTATAACGATTCTATTCTGCTCGATCTTTTCCAGCTTCTTGATCCGCTCCTGAACCATGGCGGCCTTGCTTGCCTTGTAACGAAAACGCCGGATTAATTCTTCCGACCTGGCAATTTCTTCCTGCTGTTCGGCATAACGTTTGACAAGGCTTTTGATCTCCGCCTCGCGGGTTTTTTCGTAATCACTGTAATTACCCGCGTAACGTTTAAGGGAGCCCTGAAACAGCTCGTACACTTCGTTGACCGAAACATCAAGAAAATAGCGGTCGTGAGAAACCAAAAGATAAGCGCCGCGAAAACCGGACAGATAACTTTCAAGCCAGGTCCTTGCCTCAATATCGAGATAGTTAGTCGGTTCATCCAGCAGCATGATGTCGGGGTTTTCGAGCAGCACCGCGGCAAGGGCGATGCGCATCTGCCAGCCGCCCGAAAATTCAGCCGCCTGTTTTTCAAAATCATCCGGTGAAAAACCGAGCCCCGTAAGTACCCGCGCAATCACCGCTTCCCGCCGGTAGTAGCCCGAAGCTTCCACCGTTTCCTGGAGCGTGTGGTATTCAACGGCAAGGGCGCTGGCATTTGCCCCGGCGGCGGTTTTAAGTTTTTCGCCGATTTCGTCCATTGAAACAAGCAGGGCGCGGATAGGGGAAAAAGCCGTTTCCGCTTCTTCCCGCAGCGTGCGTCCGGAAGTCCGGGCGGAAACGCTCTGGGGCAGATAGGAAACGCGGCAGCCTTTGGTAAACGACACATCGCCCGAATCCGGTTTGGCGAGACCCGCGATAATTTTCATCAGGGTTGTCTTGCCCGAACCGTTCGCGCCGGCCAGAGCGCAGCGGGAACCGGTGGCGAGAAAAAGCGTTATGTCCCTGAGCAGATCCCTGTCGCCGAACGCGAGCGAGATTTTGCTGCATTGAACGCGGCGGCTTTCGGCCATGCGCTAATAGGAATTATAGGAACTAAAAGAAATCACCAGCGGATCGGGAGCGCGCCTGCTTACCGTACGGCGGCTTACATAATCGCCGGGAATATGCTCAAGACGCAATCCCTGGTTGTCCAGAATGTAGGCAAAAACCATGAGCCTGCCGCCGCCCGACACCGCGTCAAAACGCATTGCCAGAGCTCCGGTATAGCGGTCGGCCATTTCGCCGCCCAGATAGTAGCCCATGTCAAAAACACCGCTTCCCAGATAGGTCCTGTCCTGTTCTTCCATTCCTTCCCATTTAAAACGGCCGTTGGAATTCAGCGCGAGCGTACCGAAGTTGGCGCTCTGGAAGTCTGGCCCCAGTACATAAATCGCCTGGTACCGATTCTGCCGTTTTTCCCTTTCCTGATTAACAATATTTTCTACCGAAACAGGAAGCGTAACAAAGGTTTGGGTCTGCCGCTTGCCGTCCGCTTCCCAGGAAACGCTCAGACTGCTCGCCGAATTAAGGGTAAGTTCCAGCATACTGCCTTCGAATTTCCATCTGCGGTCCCCGTCTTTTACAATCTTCGTGTAGGGGAAGCTTTGCTCGCCATTCTCCAGAACAAGCCGCGCCTGACTGGTTTCGACGCCGGGCGTAAAAGAATAAAGCTTTGAAAGGTAATCAAGATCGAGGCGTCCCGAATCCACCATGGCCTTGTAAGCTTCGGGATACCATACCCGCGTCAACAGTATTTCAAGATCCCGATCGCCGCCTGCGCCGGCAATTTCCCGTTCCGCGCCGCCCAGCGATCCTGTTTCGTGTTCAAAAAGCCTCAGACGGTAGGAAAAACAAAAACCTGAACTGCCGCTTTCAGTCATCACCTTAAACCATTCGCCTTCCAGCGCGGAACCGGAAGTGCCCACCGCGGCGACTCCTTCGGCCTTTTGGAGTATTTTGATGATCTCGCCCAGTTTGAGCCGGTAAGTACGGCGCGCGTTGTTTTCGGGGGACTCGCGGATGGGCAGGCCGTCCTGCAGAGTTTCCGCGTAGGTTTTCGCGTAGCCGCCGAACTGGGCAAGCCGCCGTTCGGCGGCGCCTTTGGAACGCAGCAGTTCCAGGTGCGGCAGCGGCACCTCCATCATAGAATCTTCGGCCCCGTCAGGGTCACGGTATTCTTCGGGCACACTGACGATCCATGCCTGTTCAATGTTGGAACGCACATACACGGGCACAACCGTTCCCGAAGGAACGGCGCCGGTATACCAGAGCGTCACCCCCCATCCGATAGTTTTGGAACAGCCGCCCAGCGCGGCAAGCGCGGCAAGCAAAAGGCCGGCACGAATGATTCCGTATCTTGAAAGCATGCTTCTATTGTATCAGGGAGAACAGCCAATGGCAAGTTTACGGATAAGGACATCCATCAAAATTCCCTCAAAGGCTGAGCCGTTTGAACGGATCAGGTATTCGTATTCGGCGAGAAGGGCCAAGGCGCCGTCGGCCCGGGGCCAGATGCGGGCGGCCTCGGCGTAATCGGAACGGGTGCGGGCGGAACCAAGGCCTATCTTGCGCAGTTCGAAGTCGTTGACGCCGCCCGAGGCAAGCAGGGCAAGGTAATCGCGCAGTTTGCGGAAACACCAGGCCAGGCTCGCCATAAGCGCCTGGGGACTTTCTTTTGCCGCGAGGAGGGAACGCAAAATCTCGACCGCGCCGCCGACATTTCCCCTTGCCACACGGGCGAACAGCGTAAAGGCCGATTCTTCCCGCGTGTGGGAAAGGCAGCGTTCAACATCATCGCCGGCAAGCGTTTTGTCTTTACCCAAAAACAAAATAAGCCGTGAACATTCGCGGCGCAGGGCATCGGTGTTGTTTTCGATCATTTCCAGTATGGTACGCACCGCCGCCTCTTCAATACGGCAGCCTTCGCGCCTAAAAAAAGAAAGCACCCACTCGGTCTTTTTATTTTCAAAGAGTTCCCAAAAAATAATTTTATCGTCGCGGGGAACGCAGTCTTCGATGCGCTTGTCCAGTTTGGTTTCTTCGGAAACAAGCACCGTCAGGGTATCTTTCTGGGGCGAGACAATGTAGGAGGCGAGCAGTTCCACTTCATCTTTTTTTTTGATCTGTTCGGCGCTCTTGATGATAAAAAGCCGCGCCTCGGAAAAGAGGCTTCCGTTGCGTATCACCGAAACAATATCGGCGGCGCTTGTTTCACCGGCATAAAACGAAATTTCCTCGGCGCCCGCGGGTAATTTTTTGCGGAGCTTTTCCAGGGCGTCAAGTTTTTCGCCCAGCTCGGGACCCAGCAAAAGGAGGCAGCTTCCCGCGGGAGAAATCCTGCGCCCTTTTTGTTCGGCGTTTTTAGCAGGCACGGAACACAAAGGCCAGTTTGCCCAGCACCCTGACTTCCTTGCTGTAAATGGGATTATAGGCGCTGTTTTCCGGCGCCAGTCTGACGCGGTTCGCTTCTTTAAAAAAACGTTTAAGGGTTACCGCTTCGTCCACGATGGCAACCACAATGTCTCCGTTACGGGCGGTATTCTGTTTTTGGATCAGCACTACATCTTTTTCAAAAATACCCGCGTCTTTCATGGAATCGCCCCGGACCCGTACGGCAAAATACTGGCGGTTTTTTTTGAGCATGGAACTGTGAATGGGCAGGGCGCCTTCCCAGTTTTCTTCGGCGAGAATGGGCTTGCCGGCGGCCACGGTACCCAGAATGGGAACCTTGACGCAGCCGTCCATTTCCCAGTCATTATCTCCGCGTATCAGCGACATGGTCCTGGAACGCTTGTCCCCCAGATTTATTTTTCCCTTGCGCTTGAGCGCGGCAAGGTGATCATAGGCGCCCTTGACAGAAATGTCAAAATTGTCGGCCACCTCGCGGACCGTCGGAGGATATGAATAACTGCGGATAAAATCCGCGATGAAGGCCAATACTTCTTTCTGCCTTGCCGTCAGATCTTTCATGTCTCCCCCATAACCAGTGGAAAGATACAGTATAGTATAGTCACGGGCAAAACGCAAGAGGCCTACAGGAAGGGAAGAAGGGCCGCCAGGGTCCAGGGTCCATTATAGCCGGACGCGGGGTGTTC
>JAITBL010000234.1 GCA_031283575.1 Treponema sp.
CCGCCGTCAGGGCCCGCCACGGCCTGACCCCGCTTTGGGCGTTGCGCAGCCAGTATTCATCCTTGCCCGCGGGCAGGTATTCGGCCGGTACAAAGCCGTAACCGTAACCCTCTTCGCCGCTCAGCTTGACTTCTTTTTCCATGGGGACAGTATACCACAATCACCGGAAAAGGCGTCCCCGTCAGTCACCGATCCGATCAAAAATCAGTGTCAGTCACCTTTTGGGGCGTTCCCGTCAGTCCCCGCCTCCCGTGGGGTTCTCGAAGCCCCTCCTATATGCTAAACTGGCGGTCCTATGTCTCAACAAGCCGTCACCGTCATCGACCGGCCCGTTTTGCTGAAAAACGGCGGGGAAATGGTAGAAAACCCGCAGGTACCGGCCGGCCGGGGAACGATTGCCGCCGCGATACTTGAAGCCCACAGGACGGACAGGGCCGACGCTCCCGCGAAAGCGGATCTTCATCTGCGTTTTGACGCGCTGGCTTCCCACGACATCACCTATGTGGGGATCATCCAGACCGCCAAAGCAAGCGGCCTTGAAAAATTTCCCCTGCCCTATGTGCTTACCAACTGCCATAATTCGCTCTGCGCCGTGGGGGGCACGATCAACGAAGACGATCACGTTTTCGGCCTTCAGGCGGCGCGCAAATACGGCGGCATCTATGTGCCGCCCCATTTGGCCGTTATCCACTCGTATATGAGGGAGGCCTTTGCCGGCTGCGGGAAAATGATACTGGGGAGCGATTCCCATACGAGGTACGGGGCGCTGGGAACCCTGGCGGTGGGGGAGGGCGGCGGCGAGCTGGTAAAACAGCTCCTCGGCCAAAGTTACGACATGGCGTTCCCCCGCATCATTGCCGTCTATCTTGAGGGGAAAGCGCCGGCCTGGGTCGGTCCCATGGACGCGGCCCTGACCCTTATCGGCGCGGTTTACCGGAGCGGTTTTGTTAAAAACGCCGTGCTGGAATTTGTCGGCCCGGGCATAGCCCCGTTAAGCGCCGATTTTAGAAACGGCCTCGATGTGATGACGACGGAAACCGCCTGCTGGTCGTCGGTGTGGCAGACCGACGATACCATACGGGATTACCTTGCCCTGCACGAAAGGGCCTGCGACTACCGGAAACTTGAACCCGCGGAGAGCGCCTGTTACGACGGCATGGTTAAAATCGATCTTTCGCGGCTCAAGCCTATGATAGCCCTGCCGTTTCATCCCTCCAATGTGTATGAACTGGATGAACTGATCGCCAGTCCCCGGGCGATTTTTGACGAAGTCCAAAAAAGCGCCGAAGCGGCGTTCGGTCCCGCCGTCGATCTGGGGCTGTCCGCCAAAATTGACAAGGCGGGCGTTCATGTCGATCAGGGGATCATCGCCGGATGCGCGGGCGGAACTTTCGAGAATATTACCGCCGCGGCGGCGATCCTCGAACATGCCGGCGTTCCGCCCGCGGCGGGCGCTTTCGGCCTTTCCGTGTATCCGGGGAGCCAGAGCGTTTATCTGGAACTGGCGAAAAACGGAACCCTGGCAAAACTCATTGAATCGGGCGTCGTAATAAAAACGGCGTTCTGCGGGCCCTGCTTTGGCGCCGGCGACGTGCCCGCCAACAGGGCCCTTTCGATACGCCATGTGACGCGGAACTTTCCCAACCGCGAAGGCTCCAGGCCCGGCCAGGGACAGATTGCCCAGGTGGCGATCATGGACGCCCGCTCCATAGCGGCCACCGCGGCGAAGGGCGGGCTCCTTTGCGGCGCGGCGGCCCTTGAAATCGCCGAACCCCGCGTTCCCTATCACTATGACGGCAGCCCCTACCGGCGGCGGGTCTACAACGGCGCGGGCCGTCCTGACGCGGGCGCAAGCCTTGTCTATGGGCCGAACATCGGCGAATGGCCGGACATGGAAGCGCTGGGCGAAAAACTTCTCCTTAAAATAACCGCTTTTATTACCGACGAAGTAACGACGACCGACGAGCTCATTCCCTCCGGTGAAACTTCGTCTTACCGCTCGAATCCGCCGGCCTTGGCGGAATTTACCCTTTCGCGAAAAGATCCTTCCTACGTGGGAAAGGCAAAGGCCGTGCAGGCCGCCGCGCTCGCGCTTCGCAGCGGGCAAAACGCGGGCGCGGCGCTGCCGGACCTGCCCCTGGCGCTGGCGGCAATCGGCGATCCCCCCGGCGTCCAGCTTGGCTCGGCGATTTTTGCGCGCAAGCCCGGCGACGGAAGCGCGCGGGAACAGGCGGCAAGCTGCCAGCGGGTTCTGGGCGCTCTTGCCAACTTTGCCGGCGAATACGCGACCATGCGTTACCGGAGCAATCTGATCAATTGGGGCCTCATTCCCTTTATCATCGACGGCGAGCCGCCCTTTGAAAACGGCGATTATGTCTATATCGAAAACGTGAGGGATCTCGTGGACGGCGCGGCGCAGGAAGCGCTCGTGATAAAAAGCGGCGGAACAAAGCGCCGTTTTACTCTTGCCGCTCCCGTGTTGAACGAAACGGAACGGCAGCTGCTCCGCGCGGGTTCCCTTATTAATCTGAACCGCCTGTCCCCTCGAGGGAAGCCGTGAGGGAAAGCGGCGGAGCGAACGGCGGGAATTTTGCCGGGCGGCTCTATAAATGCGTCCGCGAAGTGGTAAAACCCACGCTGGGAATTATCCGCTTTCTCCTGGTTATCATGCTGCCCGTTTCGTTTGCCGTGCTGGTTCTCGAAGCTTCGGGGACCATGCAGATCATTGCCCGCTTTATGGGTCCGCTCATGCGTTTTCTCGGCCTGCCCGGTGAAGCGTCGCTGGCTTTTTTAAGCGCAATCCTTATCAACGTCTATTCCGCAATCGCCGTTATTGAAACCCTCACCCTGAACGGTAAACAGCTTGTCATACTGGCGACGATGTGCCTTATCGCCCACAATTTTTTTGTGGAATGTGCGGTCATGAAAAAGACCGGTTCCCGGATGTACCGCATGGTGATACTCCGCCTTGTAAACGCCGTGTTTGCCGCCTGGGTCATGAACCTGATCGTGCCGGAAGAGGTAAATCCGGCCGCTGCGGGAATAATCGCCCTTGGCGAGACGCCCCCGGTTTCCGGGATGGCGGCGTTTCTTGCGCGCCTTGGGCCCTGGCTGCAAAGTTCGCTGTTTCTGGCGCTGCAAATTTTTCTGATTGTGTTTGCCGTGATGTTCGGGCAGCGCATACTCCGCGAATTCGGCCTTATGCAAAAGCTGGCGCGGGTAACCGCGCCGCTTTTGGGGTTCTTCGGCCTTCCCCCCAGTACCGGCTATGTGTGGATAGTCGCCGAAACAATAGGCGTCGCCTACGGCGCGGGGATACTTATCGAAGAAGTAAAAACGGGAAAGCTTTCCCGTCCCGAAGCGGATCTGGTCAATCACTACGCGGCGATAAGCCATTCACAGATCGAGGATACGCTGCTTTTTGTGAGCATAGGGGTTCCCTACCTCTGGGCGGCTCTGCCCCGCTTCCTTCTGGCTATTGTCGTCGTGTGGGTGGAACGGGCCCGCCGCGCTTTTTTTCGCAGCTCATTCCGCGTTCATTACCAGGAAGGAAGACATTAGGGCGTTTTGAAAAGCTTGAGCATGCGCTGAAAGGCGGAGCCGCTTTTTTTTAACTCGCGCGAGCCGCGGGTGATTTTGCACAGCGACACGCCCAGATTTTTCGCGATTTCACGCTGGGGCTGTTTGGCGTCAAGGGCTTTAACCAGAGCCCAGCGTCCGGCGATGTCCGCCGTTTCCGACGGGGTCAACAGACAGCGCAGAAACAATTCGATCAGTTCGGGATCGGAGGCCGACGCCAGAACCCGTGACAATTCGGCAAGATTTTCGGCTACCCGCGGGTCATCGGTCGTCATAATAAATCCAGCAGTTCTTCAGGCTCGTTGATGATAAAGCGGGCCCCCGCTTCTTTAAGAAGCGCGGCGTCAAAATAACCCCAGCTTACTCCGACCGGCAGACATTCAGCGTTCAGGGCCGTCTTCATGTCGGTCGCCGAATCCCCCACCAGTATGGTACTGCCCGTACCGGCGTCCAGTTCGGCGAGTATGTTCCAGACGGACGCGGGATCGGGCTTAAACGGCTCGCCGGTGATGACGCCCCGCACAAAGTCAAATTCAAAGCGGGGAAAGAGGGCCGCCGCCTCCAGCGCCGCCGCCCTGTCCGGTTTGTTGCTGAGTACGCCCAGCTTGAGTTTTTTCCGCCTGAGACAGGCCAGCAGTTCCTCAATCCCGTTATACGGCCTTGCCCCGTAGCGGGACATGTCAAAAGCGCCCAAAACTTTTTCGGTCAGCCCGGTGATGAATTTTTCCCCAAAAGCGCCGTTTTGCCCGTCCGCCGCCCTGTCCGACAGGTTTCGCAGCATGTTTTCCAGGCTGTTTCCCTGCATGCTCCGAATATATTCGACGCTCACCCTTGGCAGTACGGAAGCTTCGGCGTCCAGGGCGCGGTTAATTGCCGCGGCCAGCTCGCTTACCGTATCCGCAAGGGTTCCATCCAGATCAAAAATCACGCAACGGTACTTCACTCGTTCATTTTACCGTAAAAGCTTTTTTTTATACAGCGCTTGTGCCGCGTATTCAGGTATACAGGCGATATTTTTAAAATGAGGCTGTTCCAAAACTTCAGTTTTTGGAACAGCTTCCTTGAATGTAGGATGTTTCGTAAGTCTTAAATCCTTATTACATAAGGATTTAAGACTGAGAAACTCCGAAGCCAGTGG
>JAITBL010000002.1 GCA_031283575.1 Treponema sp.
GGGCGCAAGCGTATTGAGGCCGGCGCCGATGTCAAAACGGAACTGCTCTTTATCGACATGGTGCGCCGCATCGAGCGCCTTGGCGATTTTTGTTACGACATCTCCGAAGCGCTTTTCCACATGTCCTAAACGGCCGCCAGTATTATTTGACTACTGCATGCCGTTTTGACGGCGCGGCCTTGAAAACTTCATCTTATAGGGCTATCATTAAAACATGGAACTTGGTTATACCTATTTTGAAGCGGACGACGGCTTTTTTGCAGGCTGGTTTGACGATTTTCCTGAAGATGTAACCCAGGGCAGGAGCCTTGAGGAATTGAAAGAAATGCTCACCGATTTGTACCGGTGTCTAAACCTTGCAAAATACCACAAAAGAAAACTGATCCTGGCATGAAAAAATTCGATCTGATCCGGAAACTCAACCAGCAAGGGGCGATTTTTCTTCGTCATGGGGCAAAACATGATGTATACACGCAGCCAAGAACCGGAAAAGAAGCTGCCGTCCCCCGCCACGATGACATCAACGAATTCACCGCAAAGGCGATACTCAAAAAACTCTCTTAACGTCCTTTTTCCCGGCGGACGCGCCGGGGATTTCATTGTCATGTGATCGGGTTCACGAACCCTCCTCCTGCTCAATAATTCGCGGCATTTTCGTTCATCTGTATCTGTATCCAATCTCCATGAGCTAACCAACGGCGGACAAAGAAGGCCCTGTGCGTATTCGGTGAAAACGGGCATAATCGCTCTTGGGAAGAAGTTTGCTGATTGAGGCCTTCTTTTTTTCGCGCCGCTGTGATAATCTGGAAACATGGGAAGAATTAAAAGCGCCCTTGAGATTGCGCTGGAGCGGACCGAGGGAGTAAGCAGCGACAGGGCCAGTATCGGGCTTTTTGAGGCAAGGCAGCGGGGGAAAAAGCTGGCCAATGAATTTCTTGCGGGCGGCCCCGCCGTCGGGGAAGCAATCAAAAAAGCCCCTAAAGAAGAAGCTGAAAGCCTCAGACAGGGCGCTTTCAGCGTGTTTGTCTCCCAGATCAACCTGCCGGTCAATACGGAAGATTTGCAGCGCCTGGAACTGGTCGGCCGCGCTCTTGCCGGCCTGATAACGGACAAGCGCTTTCCCCCGATCTTTCAGCAGTTCATTTCCGCCGTTTCCGGTTATCTTGGCGAAGCGGTCCGCTACGAAGAAGCGATACGGCAGCAATACGCGCCCAAACTCCGCCAAAAGGAAGAAGAGCTGGCCCGCCGTTTCGGCCGGCAGGTAAAACTCGATCCCTTCCAGGATCCGGAATTTGTCGCCTTCTACAATCAGAACATGAACGCCCTCAAGGGGAATTACGAGGCGCTGACAAAGCAGGTTCAGGCCGAGGCGCAGCGTCTTTTTGACGCTTAATCCAGATAATTCCGCAGTTCTTCCAGGGCCCTGATACGCGGGGCGGGAAAATCGGGGCGCTCGTCAAGTTCATCGATTAACACGCCGGGGCCGCCGAGCCTGCGATAACCTTCGACATAGGGATACGAATCATCCACAAAAAGACAGTTTTGCGCGGTGGTTCCCGCCGCTTTGAAAGCCCGCTCAAAGGCGTCGGGGCTGGGCTTTCCCTTTAGTCCGTTATAACGAATGTCGAAAATCGAAGTAAAGATATCCCGAAGCGCCAGCCTGTCAAGAACCCTTTCGGCATGTTCGCGGGGCGAATTGGTAAGGATCGCCATGGGACGCTTAAACGAAAGCAGCAGTGAGCGCAGGGCCGGATCGGGTGAAAGCGGATCGGCGTCATCAAGGGGATGAATGTACGCAAAGTACTGTTCGAGCCGCGCGCGGTCAAATTTCTTTTCGGCGACGAGCCATTCAATTGTCGTGCCGTAACCGCGGGCTTTGATACGTTCTTTACGGAGCGCCCAGGCGTCTTCCATAGAGAGGCCGAGCATCTCCGCGATGTATTCGTTGACGCGGCGGTTCACCGCTTTTTCAAGGCCCAAAGAAGCGGGATAGAGGGTGTTATCCAAATCAAAAAAGAGGTAAGATATGTTCTGCATGGTTATAGACTATATTATAAAATATAATGAAAAGGAACGCCTGTGAAAATAGTAATCAGCGACGACCGCTTTGGCTGGACAGACGAGGAACGGCGTGTTTTTGGCGACGTCTGCCTGGTAACGGCCGACTGCCACAGCGAACGTTCGCTCATTGAGGCCTGCGCCGGCGCCGACGGCGTGCTGCTTAATCAGGCGCCGATGACCGCGGCCGTAATCCGTACGCTCGAACGCTGCCGCGTTATTTCGCGTTACGGCATAGGTTACGATAATGTTGATACGGCCGCCGCCGCCGCCGCGGGAATCTGGGTAACCAATGTGCCCGCCTACTGTACCGAAGAAGTGGCCGAGCACGCCCTGGGCCTGCTGCTCGCCTGTGTGCGCGCAATCCCCGAAAAGGATCGCGCGGTGCGGAGCGGCCTTTGGAACATTAACCGGCCTGTCAGGCGCATGTCGGGCAGAACCCTGGGGATTGTAGGTTTTGGTCAAACCGGCCGCGCGCTCTGGGAAAAAGTTCAGGGCTTTGCTTTTGACCGCATACTGATTACCGATCCGCGGGGCGAACAAAAACTCTGCCGCGAGCGCGGCAAAGAAGCCTTCCGCCATTTCAAGGGGGAACCGGCGGCTTTTGACTACCTTGTTTCCCATTCCGATTTTATTTCCTTTCACGTTCCCTTAAACGAAAGTACCCGGCGCTGCGTAAACGCGCGGAGCATAGAGCGCATGAAGGACGGAGCGATCCTCGTCAATACGGCCCGAGGGTCCGTGTTTGACGAGACGGCGCTTGCCGACGCCCTGGCGTCCGGCAAACTCGCCGCGGCCGGCCTTGACGTTTTCGAACACGAGGGGCCGGACGCTTCGCGCCGTTTGGCGGCCCTTCCCAATGTGGTACTCACCGATCACAGCGCCTATTACAGCGCCGAATCCGTTTCGGAACTCAAGACACGCACGGCCCTTAACGCGCGGGACGTACTTGAGGGCCGCATTCCCAAAACGCCGGTGAACCGGCCGGTGGAAAGCCGCGCCGCCCTGCGCAGGGCGATCACCGCATGAAGCGCCGCCGGGCGGAACTTATCGGCTACGATCCCGCGGGCGCCTGGGAAAAAGAATCCGACAGGGTGGAGGATCTTTTTGACGATAGAAATCCCGCGGGGATCACCTGGATCAACCTTAACTATCTCGACGTGGAAGCCGTCAACACGCTCGCGAAAAAATACCGCATTCATCCTTTAACGGTCGAAGACATTCTTGATACGGAACAGCGGCCCAAGGCCGAGCAATTCGACGACTATATTTTTATCACCCTCAAAGCGATTCACCGGAAAGACGAAAACCATGATTTCGAGCAGATAAGCATCATCCTTAAAGAGGATACCGTTCTTACGTTTCAGGAAACGCCGGCGGATAATTTTAACGGTATCAGAAAACGCATCATAAACGACGCGGGCCGGGCGCGCCGCGCCGGAGCGGATTACCTTGCCTACAGCCTTATGGATTCGGTGGTCGACGAATACTTCGCCGTTCTGGATACGCTGAGCGACGAAATCGAAAATTTCGGGGAACGCGCCGGAGACGCGGGCGGCAGGGATTTTATTGTTGACTTTCAGGAAATTCGCCGGGACCTGCTGCGCCTGCGCCGCGCCATACTGCCCTTGCGTGACAGCAGCAACCATCTGGTGCATTGTGAATCAAATTTGATTCATGCCGAATTACTGCCCTTCCTCAAGGACCTTCACGATAATACGATCCGCGCTTCGGATATGGTCGACTCAAACCGCGAGCTGATGGCCGACGTGATGGACGTAAACTTTGCGGCGGTCTCCGGCAGGACCAACCGCATTATGAAAGTCCTTACGATTATCTCGACGATCTTTATCCCTCTTACGTTTATCGTCGGAGTTTACGGAATGAATTTTTCCCGTATGCCCGAACTCCAGTCCCGCTACGGTTATCCGCTCATCTGGGCGGTGATGATCGGCATCGCCGCGGGCATGCTGATCTTCTTTAAACGCCGCCGCTGGATTTAACATGCTGCTTCTCGACGGTTCGGACGCGGCGATTGATCGGGCGGCGGCAATACTCCGTTCCGGAGGCATCGCCGCCTTCCCCACCGAGACCGTATACGGTCTCGGCGCCGACGCCTTCAATACCCGCGCCCTGGCGCGGGTATTCGAAGCCAAGGAGAGGCCGCGCTTCGATCCGCTGATCATTCACCTTGCGGACAGGGCGGAACTGGAACGTATCGCGGACCTTGACGCGCTGGACGCGCGGCGGCGAAGACTGCTTGATACACTGGCCGGAACCTTTTGGCCCGGACCGCTTACGCTGGTCCTTCCCAAAAGGCCCGAAGTTCCCGATCTGGCAACCGCCGCTTTGCCCACGGCGGCGATACGCGTTCCCCGCCACCCGATTGCCCGGCGCCTTATCGCCCTTTCCACGGGCGCTGTCGCCGCTCCCAGCGCCAATCCCTTCGGCCGCCTTTCCCCCACTACGGCCGCTCATGTGATAGAGGGCCTTGGCGATAAAATTGACTGCGTTATCGACGGCGGTCCCTGTGAAGTGGGCGTCGAGTCCACCGTGCTCGATCTCGGCTCCGATACCGTGCGCATCCTGCGCTCAGGGGGTATCAGCCGCGAAGAGCTGGAGGCGGCCGCCGGAAGGGGTATCATCACAGCCGCCGCGTATACGGAAGGCGGCGCGGCCGGTCCGGGTATGCTTAAAAGCCACTATGCGCCGCGCGTTCCGCTGTTTCTCCGCCGGGCAGGGGAAATGCCGGCCGGCGGCGGGGCGCTGCTTTTCTTTTCGGGAGCAACGCGCGCCGCAAAAGCCGGCGATAAAGCCGAAGCGGCCGAAACGACACTCACCCTCTCCGAGAGCGGCAGTACCCTGGACGCGGCGGCGAATTAATTTGAATTTTTACACCGCCTTGAAAAGCAAAACCCCGCCCGCATTTACGCCGAACTCCTCCCCGACGAAGG
>JAITBL010000001.1 GCA_031283575.1 Treponema sp.
GGGACAGCAACCTTAAAATTAGCAGTTTTGCAAGGCTGAAAGCCTGAGAAACTGCAAGAGCCTGTTTCAAAACCGTGCGCGTTAGCGCACAGTCAATTAGTTTTGGAACAGGCTCAAGCATTCGACATTCGGCATTGGGGGAATGTGGTTTACCCTTGATCTTCCGTCCGCCGCCGTGTCATAATCTCCTATGGAAACCCGTGAAATTTTCCGTAATCTTTCACCCCTGGATCACCGTTATTCGGTTTCGGAGCGTTCCGTCTTCGACGCCCTCGTTCCCTGGTTTTCCGAAGAAGCTTCCATTGCCGCCTGCGTCAGGGCCGAGGCCGCCCTCGTGCTCGCCCATCTTGCCGTGCGCCGGGGCGCGGTTTCCGCCGAAACCCGCGCGGCGCTTGATGCCGCGCGGGCGGAGGTAAGCCCCGAAGCGGTATACGCCGAAGAAGCAAAGACCCGCCACAATATCCGCGCCCTGGTCAATGTGTTTAAAACAAAGGTTCCCCCCGATCTTGCCCCGCTGGTTCATCTGGGCGCCACGAGCGTCGACATCCTCGACAGCTCCCTCGCCTACCGCATGAAGGGCGCCTGTATAGGGGTGGCGCTGCCGGCCCTTCGCCGTCTGGAAACGCTGCTCTGCGATTTTACCGAACGTGAGGCGGAGACGGCGCAGGCCGGCCGTACCCACGGCCAGCACGCCGTGCCCGTTACCGTGGGTTTCGCGATGGCCGAATATGTATCGCGGCTCGGCAAGTCAATCATCGAAATCGAACGGCTTTCGCTTCAGCTTAAGGGCAAACTTGCCGGCGCCGTGGGAGCCTACAACGCCGCCGGCATGATCGTCCGCGACCCGGAGGAACTGGAGAGGATATATCTGGCCGAACTGGGGCTTGAAGCTTCGGAACATTCGACGCAGCTTGTTGAGCCGGAGTACCTCCTGCGCCTGCTGCTGGAATACAACACGGCCTTTGGGATCATCGCCAACCTTGCCGACGATCTCCGTAATCTGCAGCGAACCGAAATCGGCGAACTCCGTGAGGGCTTTGCCAAAGATCAGGTGGGTTCTTCGACCATGCCTCAAAAACGGAATCCCTGGAATTCGGAGCATGTCAAAAGTTTGTGGAAAACCTTCATGCCCCGCGTCCTGAGTTTTTATATGGACCAGATCAGCGAACACCAGCGGGATCTTTCCAACTCGGCAAGCCAGCGTTTTATCGCCGATTACGTGACGGGTTTTTGCATGGCGCTCAGCCGCATGGCCTCGGTGATCGAAGGCCTTTCCGCCGACCGTGAAAAGTGCCTCGCCAATCTGCGTTCGGGAGGCGGCATTCCGGGCGGCGTACTTGCCGAACCGGCCTACATACTTCTTGCCGAATCCGGCGTTTCCGACGCTCACGAAGTGATCCGCAAAATCACCCTTAAAGCTGAAAGGGACGGATCAAGTTTCGCCGCCGCTCTTGCCTCGGAAGGCGGGGCGCTGGATCCCATTGCCGCCGAGCTTTTCAAACTCGGTTTTATCAAAATCGACGGCGCGGACGCGGACAGGGCGGAAAAGCTGCGCGCCGCCGCGCTGGCGTGGTTTGAAAAGCCGGAACAGTACCGCGGCCTTGCCGTAAAAAAGGCGAAAGAGCTCGCGGCCAAGTACCGCGCCCTGATGATTCCCCGCCCAGAGGGGCGGGAAAACCCGCAGGCGGAATGAACGCCCTTGCGAATATAATGAGGGAGGAATTATGTTTACCGAAGCTTTATCGTACGATGACGTGCTGCTCCTGCCCGGACACAGCAACGTACTTCCCCGTGAGTGTGACGTTACCACTACCCTCTGCGCCGGCATACGCCTTAACACGCCGATCATTTCCAGCGCCATGGACACGGTAACCGAAGAAAAACTTGCCATCGCCATCGCCCTTGAAGGCGGCGCCGGCGTGATCCACCGCAACCTCAGCCCCGAAAAGCAGGCCCACCAGGTCGCCGCGGTAAAGCGCTTTCTCAACTGGGTGATCGCTTCGCCGGTTACCGTCGGCGGGGACGCCCTTATCGGGGATGTGCGCCGCCTTATGGAACACTTTAACGTGTCGGGCATGCCGGTGCTCGACACCAGCGAAAAACTTATCGGCATTATTACGAGCCGCGACCTTCGCTTTTGCCGCGACGACCATCTTTCCGTTACCGAAGTGATGACGAAAAATCCCGTGGTGGTCCAGGGCGAACCCAGCGTCAACGAAGCCCGCGCCAAATTCGACAAGCACCGCATCGAAAAACTTCCGGTAGTTGACGGCGAAGGACGGCTCACCGGCCTCATCACCGTCAAGGACATGGAAAAACACGCGCTCTTTCCCAAAGCCGCCGCCGACAAGGGCGGCCGCCTTATTGTGGGGGCGGCCGTTTCGCCCCAGGATTATTCCATCCGCATGCCCCTTTTAACACAGGCCAGGGTCGATTTTGTCGTTCTTGACACCGCCCACGGCGATACCAAAAGCGTGATGGAAGCGGTAACGGCAATCAGAAAAAAATTCGCCGTCCCGGTGATCGGCGGCAATGTTGCCGTCAGGGAAGGCTGCCGGCGCTTAATCGAAGCCGGCGCCGACGCCGTCAAAGTAGGCATCGGCCCCGGTTCAATCTGCACCACCCGCATTGTCGCGGGCATCGGCGTACCCCAGTTTACCGCCGTTTGGGATTGCGCCGAAGAAGCGGCAAAGAACGGCATTCCCGTCATTGCCGACGGCGGCATCAAATTTTCAGGCGACATCACCAAAGCCATCGGCGCCGGCGCCAACGCGGTAATGATAGGCAGCCTCTTTGCCGGCCTCAGGGAAGCGCCGGGAAAAGAAATTTTGTTTGACGGGCGTATCTACAAGGAATACCGCGGCATGGGGAGCATGGGCGCCCTGAATGACGGCGGCGGCGACCGTTACCAGATCGGCAAAGACGAAACGCCCGTTCCCGAAGGCATAGAAGGCCGCGTTCCCTACAAGGGCGAACTCAAAGCCTATCTCTACCAGCTTGTGTCGGGCCTCCGCAAGGGCATGGGTTACTGCGGCTGCCGCAGCATAGACGAACTTAAAAACTACCGGAACTATGTGCGAATCACCGCCGCGGGCCTTCGCGAAAGCCACGCCCACGACGTAACGATAACGCAGGAAGCTCCCAATTACAGCAGGTTCTGATCCGCCGGCCTCAAAGAGTTTTTGTTTTAAACGGCAGATCCAGGTTAAGGGCGGCGATACCGCTTTGCTCGCGGCTGTTCACTGTTTCGATGTTCGCCGTAAAAAGCGCTTCCAGGGCCGGATCAAAAAACTTGTGGTAGCTGGTATCGGCGCACGCGCGAAAACCACGCCGTATTTTATGGGGCGAGCCTATGCCCGGATCGAAGTAAGCGATGCCTTCGCGGATGCAGTAATCCATGGGCGCGTAATAGCAGCAGGCAAAATGCAGATCCTTTACGTCCCCATAGGCCCCCCAGTAGCGGCCCCAGATCTTTTTACCTTTGCGTATCATCATCGCTAAAGCGAGGGGTTCCTCTTTACCGTTGTGCCGCGCCGAGGAAAATACGACGCGGCGGCGAAAAGTTTTTTCCAGGCGCAGAAAAAAATCCTCGTTTACCCAGCGGGCGTCCCAGGGAATAAACTTGTCGTTGGTGATCGCGTAAAGTTCATGTATGTGTTTAAAATAATCGGGCGGCGCGTTTTCGACGATATCAAGCAAAATCCCCTGTTCGTTATGGCGCCGATATTCCCTGCGTATGTTTTTGCGCTGGTTCTTGTTGAAGCGGGAAAGATAATCGTCAAAGTCCGCGTATTCGTTTATCCACTCAAAGCGCTGGTGTTCCCACCCCGAGTAGCCGCGCTCAACAAGGGAGCCCTTCTCCCGCGCCCAGGCGGGATCGGCAAAAAGAAAGTGTACGCCCCGGATGCCGTTCGCGCGGCACAGGCGCTCCGCGGCATCGAGCAGCAAAGCGTTCAACTCCGCGCCGTCTTCGCCCGGCAGGACAAGAAAGCGGTAGCCCAGGGCGGGCGTTGCCGGCGTCGTACCTACGAGCTTGGGATACCAGCGCCGTCCCATACCCGCCGCGGCTTCGGCCCAAAAATAATCCCAAACAAATTCACCGTCGCTGTGGCTTTTTAAATAGAGGGGAGAAACGGCAAGGAGCTTTTCTTTTTTCCAGAGCGACAGATGAAACGGATACCACCCCGTACGCGGACAAATACTTTCCGAGCCTTCCAGCGCCGCAAGCCATTCCCACTCCAAAAAGGGAATCGTCTCGTCCGTTACCAGCGCGTTCCATTCATCTCTTGCAAACTCGGCAACGGAGGACGCGAGACGCAGCGTGTAGGGAGCGGAAAAGGGTATGTCGCGCATCAGGGCTTAACCTCAGCCGATGATACTATGGCGCGCTCCGAAAAGCCAAGTGTCACGGCGGCAAACTACGCCTGGCAATAAGGCTTGAGGCTGGGAAACTCCGTGACCAGTGGAAAAAACAACAGGGTTTTGGAACCGGCTTAATTGAGGGAATTTCTTCCGGCCCTGCGTGACTGCGGCGCTCCCTGCGCGGTTAGGCGTTATTCGAAAGTTTGCTCCATGGCATACAGAACATGCAGGGGTTGATCTCCATGAACCCCGATAAGCCGTTCATGCACCGGATCAACCATCAGATCCATCGCCTCAAGGGGTAACGCGCCAAGGAGTACGTCTTTTGCGTCGGGAACCACCACGGCAGGGAGTATAATACTTCGGTTTTTCCAGTGAATTTTTACTCCCTCCGTTACATCGCAGGTATCTGTTTTGCCGTCTGCCAGGGTGGATTCCGATGTTTCTTCAATAGCAAGCCCCAGCTTTTGCCGGATATCCCCATTGATGACCAGCGTCCATGCCCCGGTATCGGGCATCGCATCTATGGTTATTTTTCGGATTTTTTCGGCCGGAATAAGTCCGTTTCTGGCATTGCTGATGTCTGTGGCATTGGCCAGGGTGATTTCTTCCTTAAAAACACTCATACCATCAAATATACCGCAAGAGGGATTTTTTGTATAGTTTGAGCCTGTCCCAAAACTGAAGTTTTGGAACAGCCTCATTTTTTAAACGGAGGTTTAGAACTGGCTCAATTTAACAAAAATTCACAGCTTTTTCCGCCCTGCACTCGTTTTTCTCACTTGAATTTAACACAAAGCGACAGTATACTATGCAAAGGAGCCGCCCATGCTGACGCTGGAACGTCAAATTTTTATACGGGAGATTCTTCACAGGGAAAAAGCGGTGAGCATCAATATGCTTTCCGAGCGTTTCGCGACCAGTACCGCCAGCATCAGGCGGGATCTGGAAAAGCTGGAACAGCAGGGGCTGGTCAAGCGGACCTACGGGGGCGCCGTACTTATCGAGGGAATCAACGAGGACATCCCCCTTGTCGTACGGGAAATCGAGCAAAAGGAAGCCAAGCAAAAAATCGCCCGCTGCGCCGCGCGCTATATTTCCGATCAGGATACGATCTTTATGGATTCGTCGACAACCACCAAGGAACTTACCAATTTTTTGGGCGATAAAAAAGCGCTTACGGTGATCACCAACGGAGTGCGGGCGATCACCGATCTTTCACTGCTGGACAGCGTGGAGGTCTACGGTATTTCGGGCAAGCTCCGTAAACCTTCGCTTTCTTTTGTGGGAAACCAGGCCGAAACCATGGTTACCACCTATTGGGGGGGCAAGCTCTTTTTTTCATGTACCGGTATGTGGCTGAGCCACGGGGCCATGGATTACTCGGACGCCGAAGCGGAGGTCCGCAAAAAGATGATGACCGTTTCGCAGGAGATTATTCTGCTCTGCGATCACACCAAATTTGACCGGCCGGCTTTTTACCGGATATGCCCCTTCTCACAGGTTCATATTCTTATCACCGATCAAAAGCTCGCGCCGCAGTGGGAAAGCCTGTTGCAGCAAAGCGGCGTTGAAATCGTGTACGCGGACTAATCCGCTATTCCGTCTGCGGGTTTACTACCCAAGAACCCGCCTTTC
>JAITBL010000046.1 GCA_031283575.1 Treponema sp.
CCCTGATCGCCCATTTCGAAAAGGCCCCGCCCGCCGTCGTAAAAGCCGTTATGGCGGCGCAGTCAAAAGATTTTTACGCGCTCCCCGAACAGGCAAAACGCGAACACTACGCGCTGCACACCGTAATCACCGCCGGCCGCTACGACGGTTTTAATCCGGTCGTCTTTTATAAAAACGAAAACGGAGCCCTCGCCGTCTGCCCTGTGCGGGACGCCGAAAAAGATGAATACCTTAACCCGTTCTCCGCCGAAGGCAGGGCGGCCATCGCCGGGGCGGCCAATACCGGCGTCGAATACAACAGGTACCGCAAAGAAAGCCTCCTCGAGGATATCGCCGAAACCGTTCCGGGAATGAAAGCGCTTGTCGAACAGGCGATGGAACGCGCCGAAGAACGCGAACAGGCGGAACGGTTCGGGACGGCCTTTACCCGCAGGGCCGTAACGGAGACCGGCGGCCCGGAACGCCATGTTAAAAGCCGCGTCCATGTCGTGCGGTCACGGAGCAGGTGACTTGACGGCGGCGGCTTTTCGGGCGTATACTTCAACAGTTCAGGGGGAAAGCCTCCGTGTATTACAGTAACGAATTCATAGACGGCCTCGAAGATCAGGTCAGCCTTGACAAAAACGGCTACGCCGCCATTCAGGCCCGCAACGTCTCCAAAATGATCTCTTCAAACAAATCCTGGTACAAACTGTTCGGCGTCTACTGGTGGGCCGTCAAGGACGCCCTGCGGAAGTACGTCGCCGCCAAAGCGTGGTACCGCGGCGTCCAGGACGATCCGCTGATGAAAGAACGCGCCTGGCACGGCAGCGAATTCAGAACCATGCTCGCCGCCATGTACTACATGAACGAACACCGGATGATCACTTCCGACTGCCTCTGGTACGACGCGGAAGGCGGCAGCCACACCTATACGCTTTACGACCCCGACGCGCAGTGTTAACGCGCTGGCAAATTATATTTTTAAGGAGAAGGTAAAGATGAAAAAGTTGTTTTTGTGTTTGACGGTACTCGCCGTCGCGGGAGCTTCGGTGAACGGACAGAGCGAACAGCCTTTCCCGGCGGGAAAAGTCGGCGTTATCAGTTTTACATCGGCCCCGCCCTGGTCCCAGTGGATGATCTATGTCACCCCTGTCAAAGTCACCAAAATCACGCATATAGCGTCCGGTTACGCGGCAACCTCTTCGGCCAACCCCGATGATTTTGTCGACGGAAAAGCCTGCCTTAATCAGGCGGCTTTTGCCGGCATGAACTTCCCCCCGTTTGATCCAAACGGCACTTATACGGTGGTAGTGGTATCCGCCGAAATGGCCGGGCAGTTTAAAGTACAAACCGGCGTGACGTTCGTAAACGGAAGCGCCGTCATAGACATAGACACAATGACTACAGGCGGCCGCAAATCCCGCCGTTAGTTTCTTGAAAGGTTCGGATTTTGGGGCCGGCTCCAATCGCCTCCTCGCCAAAATCCGAACCTATGAGACCATACCGGCAAAAACGGATGTCGTCAAGCGAATATTCACGACTGTCAGGAAGCTTTCTTTTGTTGTACGCTTAACTGGAACCCCAGAGTGTCAAGAACTTTTACCACGGTTGAAAATGACGGGTTCCCTTTGGGGGAAAGGGAGTCATACAGCCCCTTGCGGTCAAGATTTAATTCGCGGGCAAGCTGGGCCATCCCTTTTGAACGGGCAATGTCGCCGATGGCCCGCAAAAGAAATTTGGTGTCATTTTCGGCAAGAGCCGCTTTCAGATATTCAATGGCGGTTTCTTTGTTGTCTATGTATTCCGCCGCGTCAAAGTCTTTAACTGTTTCCATCGTTTTCCTCCTCCCGGGGGCCAAGGATTGTTTTCTTTGCCCGTTCAATATCCGCCTGCTGTGTGGACTTATCGCCGCCACACAGCAGGGTGATTATTTCTTCCCCGGTATCCTTATAATACACGCGGTAACCGGGCCCGAAACGGATACGCATTTCAAACAGGTTTCCCTCGATAAGCCTCCAATCCCCACGATTACCGTCTTCAAGCCGTCTGATTCTGTCAAGAATGAGAGCCTTGCCGGTATTATCCCGAAGTTTTGTAAGCCATTTATCAAAAGCACCTGTTCGGCGTATCTTCATGTTAATAATGTAGACTATAACCCACATGTTGTCAAGGCGATTCGGAGCTTTTTCCGGGACCATAACAATGGCTTGCGCGTTTTCCAAAACCGGTGTAAAATCACTTAAATTCTTCTGGTGCAACGTAGAGGGGTAGTACCTGTGCTACGAATAGATTTTATATTTTTAAGGGGGAAGCAAATATGAAATAACAACGGGGATTAATGCTTAAAGATGGGTAAGCGTTAAACCTTTTTGAAGATTCGGAGGAAAGCCAAAATGAACTATCACTCGCCTAAAAAGGATGAGGGGCACAAAAGAAAATTTCACAAATCCTTAAAACCTTTGAAAACGAATATAGAAAATGCAACGCTCTATATTGGAACCAATGCCGGAAAAATCATATCTGATGAAATCAATGACGCAAAACAATCCATATGGATAGTATCCCCTTATTTTTACGAAAGACAAATTGACCAGCTTTTAAAAAAATACGATGAAAATATAGATGTCCGTGTCATATCAACAGATGCCAATAATTTTCGCAAGACATCTCAATCCGGTTACTTAAAAAAAATAATACTACAGGAAAGAGTTGTGTTAGAAGCTAAAAAAAGAAAATATTTATTCTTGAAGCTGGTATATATAGTATATTCAACGGTTTACTTTGCTTCCATATTGACATTGCTGTTTTTACAGTTAAAAGGCCTCAGCAATATACTGCTTGACTATAAATACATAATTGGAATGTTGATCCTTTTAATCCCTTTTATCCGTGAAAGGTATAAATCCATAAAGATTTATACATACAATTATGTTACAAAATTTCCAATGCATTTTGTAAGAAAACCTTTTTTTGTCAAACGCAAGATAAAAGTTGCAGGAGATATATTTGTCCATGCGAAATTGTTTATTATTGACAACTATAAAGCATTTATTGGTTCTGTTAATTTATCAAATTCGGGCTTCTTTCATAGCTGCGAATCGTGTTTAACAATAAAGGATAAAGAGGCTGTAAAAGAGTCCTGCGAATTTTTTGACAGGCTGTATAATGTTGGTTGGGAATTGGTAGATATTAACAAAATAGGGCGACAAATATACCCTGAGCCTGTCAATTAACGCATATCAAGGAGTAACCGAAATGAAGAAGCTGATTATCGTCCTTATTTCCGTGTTGCTGGCGGTTACCGCGTGTAAAAACAAGACGCCGGAGGCCGAAACCGAAAGCTTCGTGCAGGCGGAACTCCAAACCGGAAACGCCGCGCCGGAAGAACCGCTTGCCGAAGCGCCGCAAACCCAAAACGGTTCCGCCGAAGCTGTCAGGGTTCTCGAAGATTATTTTCACCGCATCGGCGAGGGAGACATGGATGGCCTTAAAACGCTGGCAACGGCAGAAGGGCTTGAAGCCGCGGATCTTTTTTTTATGTTTCCACCAGACGAAGAAGAAAACCAATATTTGAAAAACTACAAAGCAGAGATAGTGGAAGAAGCAGTTGAGGCGAATCGTATTACCTATTTTATAAATATGTATAATTACAGAACTCCCCATACGGTTGAATTAATAAATGACGGTGGCTGGAAAGTATCCGGTTATTGGGGATATCGCAAAGGGCTTTTTGGGCCAAAATAATTTTTCCTCCCAGTGTTTAACAGGCCGCCCTTCGGGGCGGTTTTTTATTTATAGAGACACGTTCAGTTTTAATCGTTAATTACGGAGGATAACATGAAAAAGATCAACGCGGTTTTATTTTTCGCGGTATTTGCCGCCGTTACGGCCCATGCCCAGATGGCGGTAGTCGACGCCGGCATGACTACGCTCATGACCAAGCTCCACGCGGACCAGGCCGTCTACTACGTCCAGTCGCTTATGGAAATGTACAACAACGCCCAGAACACCTACAACCAGTTCCAGAACATGATACGCGCCGAACAGCGGGCCCTCGCCAATTTGAAAAACATTACCAAGGTCGAAAACTTCAAGGACTTTATGGAATGGCAGAACCGCCAGCTCTACCTGGAACGCCAGGCAGAAAACCGCTTTAAAAACATGGGCATAAAAATAGGCGGCAAAACCTACCACATGAGCGAAATCGAGGAAATACCCGGCGCGGCCAACAACCAGTTCGGCGAACCCTACTGGGACGATTTTTCCGAAGCCCAGCGTAAGGAAATGTGGACCAAACTCGGGCTTACCCCCTCCAACTACACCTATATCAAGGCCTGGGAAACCCGCGAGGAAGCCATCGCCGCGCGGCTCCTGACCCTCAGCGAAGACCTCAACGAAGACTACATCGCAGCGGTCGACAAATGGAACTGGCTGAGCGAGGAGTACAAAAACGGCGGCGACGAATCGATACAGGAAAAACGCGTCCTCATGGACATCGCCTCGATTCTTATGGACACCAACCTGCAGCAGCGGAGCATGGCCTACGACATGGCGCTGGAACGGGAAATGGATATGGCGGCGGCCAAAAAGGCAAAGGCGGCGCGGTTCTCGGAAGAACTCTCGGGCAGCTATAACGCCGATCCGTTCGCGAAAATTACCGAGGACTAAGGGAAAACATGAACGGGTTAAACAGCGCGTTTTATAACGTCGTCGCGAAACTCATGGAAATACAGGGCTATTTCCGCAGCGTCGCGTTCGGCATCGCCCAGGTCGTACTGGTCATCTCCATCTGCTCGATGGCGGTGAATTACGGCCTTACCGGCACGGGCCTGAAAGAAAATATCGTCAAGCTGCTCAAGGCCGTCGTATTCTTTGCCGTCGTCATGGCGGCGTATCCCAAAATCATTTCATGGATTACCGTGCAAACTTTAAACTGGGCTCAGGGCTCCACGTACACCCCAAAGCTGCAAAGCGCCATTTCATTCAGCAAGGACGCCATGGTCGAAGCCTCAAGAAACGCCATGGAAAACAACACGGACAGGGGCACGGCCGGTAACCGCGCCATGATCAAATCAAACGCCGACGGCGAGCCCGATCTTTACTTCGGCCCCCTGATGAGGGACGGGGCCGTCGCCCCCGCCGCCTTCCTCCAGATGATACTCCTCGTCGCCGGCGAATGCGTGACCGCCTACGAGGACGCAGAACCGTGGGTTGATACTCGTTTTCTTACAATTCCCAACCTGGGCCTTTTTCTTCTTGGCCTTATCTGCGGTTTTTTTGTGATCATCGTCGGCATTTTCGCCCTGCTGGAATATCTGGTCGCCTACCTGGAATTCATGTTTATTTCCAGCGTCGGCGTGCTGCTGTTTCCGTTTTCCATGTGGGACGGCAGCAAGTTCCTCGCCGAGAAACTGATCAGCGCGATCATCGGCTTTTTCCTCAAGCTGCTGTTCTGTACGATCTGTATTTTTCTCGCCCTCTACGGCTTTTCCGCCCTCGCCCGCCACTATGTCGAAACGCCGTTTTCCGGCGCGATAGACCAGCTCATTTTTATCGTGTTTACCTGCCTCCTGTTTTTTTACCTGTGCAAATCGGCGCCGGGGCTGGCCCAGAGCCTCATGACCGGCTCGCCGACCCTGAACGCCGCGGGGGCCATCGGGGCGGCCGCGGCAGCGGTGGGCGCGGTCGCCGGAACCGCGGGCCTCGCCATGCGCGGCGGTACCAACGTTCTGGGGGGCGGAGCCAAAACGCTCGGAGCCGGAATCGGCGCGGGGGCCGCTGCAAAGGAAGCCGGCGGCGGCATCCTCGCCCAGGCCGGTGCGGGCCTCGGGGCGATGACCAAAAGCGCCGGCGCGTCCGCCGTGGGCATGGTCGCCGGAGCCGGCGGCGACCTCGCCCGTTCCCTCATGGCCCGGCCCCTCTTCGGCCAGAGCGCCGGCGGCGGTCAGGGCGGCGGCGGCGGGGCGCGGGGATTCAACGGCAACAGCGCCGCGCAGCGGATGATGAACTCGATCAACGCGGACAACTCGCGCCAGACCGTGGGCCGGATGATCAAGGAAAACTTCGCCGCCGGAAAAACCGAAGGGCGTAACTTTACCGGCGGCTTCACCGGCGGCGGCGAGGCGGCCCTCGCCAAAGCCGCCGCGGACGGCGCGGTCAAAGCCGCCGACACCGCCATCGCCGTACCGCAGGCGCCGGCGGCCGGCGGCGGTGAAAGCCCGCCAGCGGGCGAACCCGACGCCAAAACTATCGTGCAGCAATACACAACGATGCTTCTCCGTAACTGATTAATGGCAAACATCCACAAAAACACCACCCCATTCCCAATGTTTATTGATCGCGTTTGCGGTATATAAGGCCCTATCAGGAACGGCAAAATGGGTATAAATTTATAAACATGAACTATACGCTCTGCCACGGCGCAATTCCGGTATGCGAGCTGATTTTTGACGAGGATTACCACATAGAACAAATCGGC
>JAITBL010000059.1 GCA_031283575.1 Treponema sp.
AAAAAGGGATCCCGATGGGGAAGAAGACCCTCAATTTCCGCTCTGCTCACATAAACCTCTCTGCTTCGGCGGCATTTTGCCGCCAACGATAATCGGAAGGAAACGCGAAGCGCTTCCGCATACACCTCTCTACTTCGGCGGCACTTTGCCGCCTCTCATGAATACTTTTTAAACACGACAACGCCGTTGTGCCCGCCGAAGCCCAGGCTGCCCGAAGCGGCGGCGTTAATTTCTCCGTACTGTACTTTGTTGGGCACATAATCAAGATCACATTCCGTATCGGGACAGTCAAGATTAATCGTCGGCGGATAAAAACCTTCGCGGATGGCGAGTACGCAGGCAATGGCCTCCATGCCGCCTGAACCCGCCACGCAGTGGCCGGTCATGCTTTTAATGCTGGACACCTTGATTTTGTAGGCGTGATCCCCAAAGGCGTGTTTGATCATTTTTGTTTCGGTCGGATCGTTGATCTCGGTAGAAGTTCCGTGAGCGTTGTAGTATTGAATGTCTTCCGGCCGCAGTCCCGCGTCCTCGAGCGCGTTTTTGATCGCGCTTCCGCCGCCGTTTCCCGAAGGATCGGGGGCGGTAATGTGATAGGCGTCCGCGGATACTCCGTAACCGGCAAACTCGGCGAGAACGGCCGCGCCGCGGGCCCTTGCGTGTTTTTCGCTCTCAAGGATCAGCACGCCGGCGCCCTCGCCCAGAACAAAACCGTCCCTATCCCTGTCGAAGGGGCGGCTCGCTTTTTGCGGTTCGTCGTTGCGGGTCGAGAGCGTCTTGAGTTTTTGGAAGCCGCCTATGCCAAAGGGAACAATACACGACTCGGTGCCGCCGGCAATGACGACATCGCAGCGGCCCGCGCGGATCAGATCAAGGGCCTCGCCCAGCGCGTCGGTTCCGGAAGAACAGGCGGTAATCTGGGTAAACGCCGGTCCCTTTGTTCCGTAGATCATCGAAATGTTTCCCGCCGCTTCGTTGCCAATCATCATGGGAATGGTAAGGGGCAGCATGCGGTCCGGTCCCGCTTCGTGGAGTTTTTTAAAAGATTCGCTGACGATTTCAAAACCGCCTATTCCGTTTCCCAGTACGACGCCGGTACGCGCCGGATCGGCGTTTACCAGGCGTCTTGTTTCGCCTTCAACGGCGGCAAGTCCCGCCTGTGAAAGCGCCTGATCGGAAGCGGCCGCGGCAAACTGGGTAAAGCGGGCCATTTTACGGGCGTTTTTGCCGCTGATCCACCGTGACGGGTCAAAGCCGCGGACTTGGCCGGCGATCTTGACGTCAAAACCGGCCGTATCAAAACAGTCAATTGCCGAAACGCCGCTCTTGCCGTCTTTGAGGGCCCGCGAAAAAGCTTCAACCGAATGACCTATGGGTGAAATTATCCCCATTCCGGTAACGACAACTTTCTTCATATCATGCTCATCCATTTCATCCATTTCATCCATTTTATCCATGCTCCTGCACTTACATAAACATTCCGCCGTCGACGGAAAGCACCTGTCCGGTGATATAGGCCGACAAATCGGAAGCAAGAAAGAGGGCCGCTTTGGCTATGTCCGCGCCTTCTCCCATGCGTTTAAGGGGAATCTGTTCCAGCAGTTTTTCTTTTGCGGCGTCGGGAAGGGCGGCCGTCATGTCCGTCGCGATAAAACCCGGGGCGATGGCGTTGACCCGCACATTGCGCGCCGCCGTTTCGCGCGCAAGACTTTTGGTAAGGCCGATGAGGCCCGCCTTGCTTGCCGCGTAGTTTGCCTGCCCGCCGTTTCCGTGAAGGCCGACCACGCTGGACATGTTGATGATAGAACCGCTTCTTTTGCGTATCATATCGCGGCCCGTTACGCGGGCGATAATAAAGGCGGCGCTTAAATTAACATCGAGCACGGCGCGGAAATCTTCCAGGCTCATGCGGAAGGCAAGATTGTCTTTGGTGATTCCGGCGTTGTTGACAAGCGCGTCAAAACCGCCCGATTCCCTGACGGCGTTTTCGATAAAGTTTTCAAGTTCGTCCGGTTTTGACAGATCGACGCCGAGCCAGTGAAGCTTTCCTCCGGCCGCGGCGATTCGGGCGCTTATATCGTCCGGCTCTTTGGTACTGAGGCCCCAAACTTCGGCGCCTTCGGCAATAAAACAATCGGCGATTGCCCTGCCTATGCCCCGTGACGCGCCGGAAATCAGCGCTTTTTTGTTTTCAAGTAATCCGCTCATTTTAAACGCTCCCCAAGTTCCAGAATTTCGGCGGCGGTTCCGGCGCCGTAGACGGGAACCGCGCTTTCAGTATCGCGCCACAGTCCCTGCAGCACCTTTCCCGGCCCTGTTTCAACAAGCGCGGCGGGTTTAAGGGCGGCAAGAGCCGCTTCCTCGTCCGTCCAGCGGACGCCCTCGACAATTTGACGCAGCGCCAGCGTTTTCGCTTCGGCGCCGCTTTTTATCCGCGCTCCGGTAACGTTGGAAAAAAGCGGTACGGCCGGATCGCGAAACTCAACCGCTTCCAGGGCCGGTGCGAAAGCGCCGGCCGCTTCCTTCATCAAGGGCGAATGGAAGGGACCGGCGACCTGCAAGCGCACAAAGCGGCGGGCGCCGGCTTCCCTGAAACGCGTTTTCGCCATGGACAACGCCGCGGCGCTTCCCGACACAACGACCTGTTTGGGCGAATTGATGTTGGCCGCGTAAAGATCGGGAATTGCCCAGAGCGCGATAAGTTCTTCCACCCGCGCGGGCGCAAGGCCGAGCACCGCCGCCATACCGGGCGGATCGCCTGACGCGGCAATCCTGTCCACCGCGCCCTGCATGGCCTTTCCCCGCGCGTCCACAAGGCGAAAGCAGTCTTCGGGGCTGATCACGCCGGCGCAGGCAAAGGCGGGATATTCGCCCAAACTGAAACCCGCGCAGGCGGCGGGTTTAACGCCAAGCGCGGCAAGCGAAGCGGCCGCGGCAAGGGAGGCGGCGCACAGGGCGGGCTGAGAGACATCGGTGCGCTTTAAGGTTTCCGTATCGGAATCTCGGATTAACGCGATCATGTCGCGCCCCAAAGCATCACAGGCGCAGTCAAAAATTTTTTTTGCCGCGTCCGCCCGATCTCCGCCCGCTTCCAGTAAATCCAGGCCCATGCCCGGATACTGCGCTCCCTGACCGGGGAACAAAAAAACCGCTGCTACCATCGGATCAAATTCCCCCCGTAACTAAGACCTCCGCCAAAACCTACGGTCAAAACCAGATCGCCCCGTTTGATCTTTCCCGAACGGTTACATTCATCCAGGGCGATGGGAATTGAGGCGGAAGAGGTGTTGGCGTATTCTTCCATATTGGTATAAAATTTTTCCGCGGGAATATTAAGCCGCTTTTCCGCCGCCTGGATAATGCGTCCGTTGGCCTGATGGGGAATGATCAGGGCCAGATCCTCAAGCGCAAGATGTTCTTCGTCAAGGAAGCGCTCGATTGTTTTGGTAATTACCGTGACGGCAAAATTGTAAACGGCGTGCCCGTTCATTTCGATGCAGGGAACCTGTTCCACCACTTCGCCCTTCTTCCAGGGATTGCGGCTTCCGCCCCTGCGAAGGATCAGATGTTCCCAGCCCGATCCGTCGCTGCCAAGAATGCTGCGGACAAGGCCGCCCGCGCCGTCACGTTTTTCAAGAAGGACCGCCCCCGCGCCGTCGCCAAAGAGAACGCAGGAACCCCTGTCCTCCCAGTTGGTGATCGCCGACAGCACTTCGGCGCCGATCACGACGGCGCGCTTTCGCCTTGTGTCGGCGGCAAGAAGGGCCGCGGCGGTTTCGAGGGCGTAGATAAAGCTGGAACAGGCCACAGTAACGTCGAAAGCCGCCGCGTTTACGGCCCCGAGTTTATGCTGAATAATACAGGCCGTGGCCGGATGGCTGTAGTAGTCCTGTGTCGAGGAACCCAGAACAATCAGGTCGATGGTCGCGGCAAGTTCCTCAAGGTTCTTTTCCGCCACAAGACCCTGATCCAAAGCGTAACGCAGGGCGTCTTCCGCCGCTTCAAAGCCAAGGTCGCTCGCGGCCACTCCCTCCGCGGCGATATGCCGCGCGCCAATACCTGTATGCGAGCGTATCCATTCATCGCTGGTATCCATGACGGCGGCCAAATCTTCGTTGGTGACCCGCTTTGGGGGAATCGCCCTGCCCGTTGACACCACCTTAATCGCCATGAAAACCCTCCGCGGACGCTTTGCTTGCGGAAAACCGGACTGAGTCCCCCGAAATTTTACATGACATTTTTTCAAAAATTGTCATGTTCAAAAGATAACGACTTTTTGCCTGTCTGTCAAGAGAAGCGCCGCCGAATGTCCCCCGCCGCCTACGATAGACAGAGGAAAGAAGAAAAAACCACGAACTTCACTAACCACTCGAACAAATTATGAGTGTAACCTCAAAGGTTCGTGTTGTTCGTGTGGTTAGTGGTTTTTACTTTTCTTCCTTCGTGCGCCTTCGTGGGTAAATTTCCAAAACGGTGTCTGACACCTGCGTTACTGCCGCAGACTGACCAGCCGCTGTTGCTGTTCGCGGGTGAGTGCGGTGATGTTTCTCTGGTTGAGTCTTTGGGTTTACCTTGGGATGTACTTTTTAAAAGCAAATTATGGTGACATGATAAGGAAACTATTATAAAAAGTTACCGGCAACGATAATATGTTAAACTTGAAAAATGAGGCTGAATTAAGATATGACGGAGAACAAGTTAATCATTACACCTGTCGGTCAACCGGAACCATGGCTTATAAATGCAGCAACAGAAATCAATATAGACCTCGCCGGATTAACCCATGAAGTTTCAAACTATTTTGTTAATCACAGTATCAACCGCCACGGAGACGAAAAGACCGAGCGGGATCAGGGGCAATTGCCCATATCAAATGAGGATATAGTGTTAATTCCGGAAGTAATAAAATCGCCTGATTATGCAGTTATCGGTATATCAAAAGGCATGGGGTAAAAATGATAGCCTATGCAAAATACTTTGCGGGTTGGTCTTTAATCTATTTGGAAGAAATATTGAATAGTCGAAAAAACAAGGCCCTTCGCAGTGCAACCATGTTTAAAAAGCTGGGATTGATCGGACAGGAAACATTTATAAAAATACTGTCGAATAATGCCCACACTGACATCACGGGCATAAAAGAAGTGGTAGGGGCCGGAGGCAAACCCGGCGGGGAGGCGGAATAAACAACGCCCGGTGGAAGCCACATCCACCACACCCATCCACTCTATAATAAAGTATAAGGTGAAAAGCCGGGGTTGTCAATGCCTCGCGCTTCCGCCTGCCGCGCTGCCTCCTCGCCTATCCCCCCGGTGGGGAGACCATCGCCCACGCTCCGCTGATGAACGGCTGCCAGCTCGTGTATTGACAACAGCTTGATGATGTAATACATTATATCCATGAGACAGGCAATTTTAAGTGTCCGCATGGATGAAAAATTAAAGAAACAGTTCGATACTCTGTGTAATGAGTTTGGCATGAA
>JAITBL010000084.1 GCA_031283575.1 Treponema sp.
CAAGCGTATCCGACGTTGTTTCGGCCTGGTAGGTAAGCCTGAGCCCCACGACCTGATCGAGCGACTTGGGTTTAACCTTCGAATCCTGGCGCACGACAAGAAGCTGGGAATTTGCCACATACGGTTTGGTAAAGTTAAACAGGGCCGCCCGCTCGCCGGTATAGGTAACCGACGAAATGATACAGTCGTATTTGCCGGTATCGACGCCGGCGAAGATACCGTCCCAGGCCGTGTCCACATATTCAAACGTAAGCCCGAGCTTGGCGGCAAGAGCCTTGGACAGCTCCACGTCAAAACCTATGGGCGTCTTGCCGTCGGTATCATAGTATTCCATCGGGGGATAACCGATTTCCATGCCGACGGTAAGCACGCCGCTCTTTATCGTAAGAGCGCCATTCGCCGCGCCGCTTTGTCCGCTGTCCGCAGTTTGCCCGCTTCGTGAACAGTTCGTCAGGGCCAATGCCGCGAGGGCAAAAATAACCAGTCGTGTCAGTTTCATTTAATTCCTTTCCTCCTTGGGGATTTTACGAGTATGAAAGATTATACCACCTGGAAAGCCGAAAGTCAACAGTATCGTGCATATATATACAAAAAAATCGGATAACATGCAAAAATATGCTTTACGGCGGGGCTGGCCGGCGGCGGCGTTTTCGTCTATGATACCGTATTATGATAGTTGTACTCTCCAGCGGCGTTACACCTCATGACAAGGAACTGATCCGTATTTATCTGCGGGACAGGGGATTCTCCGTACGCGACCAAATTTTTGGCGACGACGAGGTGATCGGCGCTTCGGGCAAGGGCGTGGCGGATCTTGATGAACTTGGCCTGTTTCCCGGCGTCGAGCGGATAGCGGCGACCAGCAAGCCCTACGAACTCGCTTCCCGTGAAACAAAAGCGGAAGATTCCATCGTCACGGTCCTGGGGACGCCGGTCTTTGCGTCCGGCGCTTCGGCGCTGGTCAAAATCGGCGGTTCGCGGATTACGGTGATCGCCGGACCCTGCGCCGTCGAAAGCCGCGGACAGATACGCGAAACCGCCGAAGCGGTCCGCGAATCGGGGGCGGTGATTTTACGCGGCGGCGCTTTTAAACCGCGGACCAGCCCCTACGCGTTTCAGGGCCTGGGAATGAAAGGCCTGGAATATATGAAGGAAGCGGGTGAAGCGTGCGGCATGCCCATTGTTACCGAAGTCGTCTCGCCCGAATATGTGGTGGAGATGAAAGACCTTACCGATATGTTTCAGATTGGCGCGCGGAACATGCAAAACTTCTCCCTGCTCAAAAAAGTGGGCGCCGCGGGAAAGCCCGTGCTGCTCAAGCGCGGGCCTTCGGCTACCATCGAAGAGTGGCTCCTTTCGGCGGAATATCTTCTTGCCGCGGGAACAAACGACGTTGTTCTGTGCGAACGGGGAATACGCACTTTTGAAACCTACACGCGCAATACGCTGGACATTTCGGCGATTCCCGTGGTCAAGAGCCTTTCACATCTGCCGGTTATTGTAGACCCCAGCCACGCCGTGGGAATCAGGGCCAAGGTTCCGCCGGCCGCCCTCGCGGCAATCGCCGCCGGCGCGGACGGGCTTACGGTCGAGGTTCACCCCCGTCCCGACGAGGCCCTGTCCGACGGGCCGCAGTCGCTCATGCCGGAACAGTTTGAAAAACTGATGCGGGACATCGAAGCGCTCGCGCCGGTGGTGGGAAAGGAATTACTCCGTACGCCGCGCGCCGCCGCTTCCCGGGGAGAAGCCGCGGTGGAGCTGCGCGCGCCAGACGCCGAAAGCGCGCGGCCGGTCGCGTACAACGGCGAAAACGGCGCTTTTGCCGAACAGGCGCTGATGCGCGTCTTTGGCGAGGAAGCGCCGATGCTGCGCCTTCAATCCTTCAAGGCGATTTTTGACGCGGTTCTGGACGGCTCGGCCTGCGCGGGCATCGTGCCGGTAGAAAACAGCCTGACCGGCAGCATTCACGAAAACTACGACCTCTTTCTTCGTTATCCCGATATCGCCATTGCGGGAGAGGTAAAGCTGCGCGTTGTTCACTGCCTTATCGGCGACGAGCGATCAAACATCGATTCGATAACCATTGTCCGCAGCCATCCCCAGGGCTTTGCCCAATGCCGCAATTTTTTGGATCAGCATCCCGCGTGGTCGCTGGAAGCCTGTAACGACACGGCCGGCGCCGTCGCTTCGATCGCGCGCGAAGGCGCCGTCAAGGTTGCCGCCATAGCCGGCGCCGCCGCGGCCCGCGCCCACGGGCTTAAAGTGATTAAGGAAGGAATTGAAACCAATCCCCGGAACTACACCCGCTTTCTCGTCATAAGCCGTAAACTGCAAGTTGGGGCGCGGGCCGAAAACCCTGACGCGAATAACGCGAATAACGCGAATAAATGGATAGGCGGCGCGTGGGTTCCGCCCAGCCTCGGATCGGAAAAACCCAACAAGGCGAGCCTGGTGTTTTCCGTTCCCGACAAACCCGGCTCGCTCTTCGCGTGCCTTAAGATCATGGCCGACGGCGGTATCAATCTTTCCAAACTGGAATCGCGCCCCATTCAGGGCAAGCCGTGGGAATACCAGTTCTACGCGGACATTTCAATTCCCGAAAAGGAAGGCGTGTTTGAGGAAGTAATGGAAGAATTAAAAACACGTTCCGAGGACCTGAGCTTTTTGGGCGCGTACCGCGGCTCGCTTTAGTGTTTAAAGTGCCTGGTTCCCGTAAAGACCATGGCGACGCCGTGCCTGTCGCAGGCGGCGATTGATTCGGCGTCCCGCAGGGAACCGCCCGGCTGTATGATCGCTTTGATCCCCGCGGCGGCGGCGCTTTCTACCACGTCGTCAAAAGGAAAGAACGCGTCGGAGGCGAGGACCCGCGCGGGTATGCCGTCTCCCTCGCCGCTTTTTTCGCAGGCGCTGATCGTAGCGGCGCAGCGCGAAAGCGCCTGTTCGGCCGCCCAGATACGGTTGGTTTGTCCGCCGCCGATTCCCAGCGCCGCGCGGTTTTTTACCACCACCACCGCGTTGCTTTTGACCCAGCTTGCCGCCCGCATGCCGAAGATCATGTCGGCGATGTCGGCGCTTTCCACGGCTGTTTTGGTGACCACTTCCCATTTTTCGAAGAGTTTCCGGTCTTTTTCCTGAACCAAAAGGCCGCCGTCAACGGCAATACATTCCATTGTTTCGCGGGGCGCGGACACCGCTTTCATAATCCGCAGATTTTTTTTCTTTTTAAGCGCTTCCAGCGCTTCGGGGGTAAAACCGGGCGCGGCGACAATCTCCAAAAAAAGTCCGGCGAGTTTTTCCGCGGCCGCGAGATCCACGGTGGTATTGACCGCGACAATGCCGCCGTAGATCGATACCGGATCGCAGGTATACGCCTTAAGGAAAGCCGCGTTCAAATCGGGCCCCAGGGCGATGCCGCAGGGCGTATTATGCTTTACCGCGGCGCAGCATACTTTTTGCGTTTCGGGGCCCAGATCGGGAAGAAGACGCCTGACGTCGTCTTCGCCCAAAGGCGCGCAGTTGTCCGGCGAGCCCGGGACGGAATGTTCCGCGGGAAAACCAAACGAACAAAGCGCTTTCCAGGCGAGGTCAAGATCGCGGATATTGTTGTAACCCAGTTCCTTGCCGTGAAGCTGTTCCATACCGGCAAGGGCGCCCGGCCTGTCCGTGTTCAGATACAGCGCCGCGTTCTGGTGATTATTTTCGCCGTAACGGAGAGGCGGGCCTTTTTTCAGTGAAAGCGGCCAAAACGGGGGAAACGCGCTTTCCGCGTCAAGTTCCAGCAGAAAGCGCGCGATCGCCGCGTCATAGGCGGCGGTAAGGCTGAAAACTTTTCCGGCAAGACGCTTCCTGAAAGCAAACGGCAAAACTCCGCCGTTTGCAAGGCCGGCGACAAGTTCCGCGTAATCGGCGGGATCGGTGAGGGCCGCGACATCGCGGAAATTTTTTGCCGCCGAGCGGAGCATGGCGGGGCCGCCGATGTCGATAAACTCGACGGTTTCGTCAAGTGAAAGTCCGGAGCGGACTTTTTCGAAAAACGGATAGAGATTGACGCAGACCAAATCAATGGTTTCAAGCTTCAGCGTTTCCAGCGTTTCCCTGTGGGACGCAAGATCGCGCCGCGCAAGCAGGGCCGCGTGTATCGCGGGGTGCAGGGTTTTTACCCTGCCGTCAAGGCATTCGGGAAAACCCGTTACCGACGACACGTCCGTTACCGTTATGCCGTTTTCGGCCAGGTACTTCGCCGTTCCGCCGGTGGACAAAATCTCCCATCCCGTACCGTGTAAAAACGAAGCCAGATCCAGAATTCCGCTTTTGTCAAATACGCTGATCAGCGCGCGTTTTTTTCCGCCCATGCGTTACCCCTTGTTGAAAGCCGCTGTATCATCAACGCCGCCGCCTCGACGATGGCGATGTGTTCCTCGTGATGAATGCGCTCCGCGAGCGTTTCCACCGTATCGCCCGCTTGTACCCCTACACGGCGCTGCAGCAGAACAGGACCCGTATCGGTTCCCGCGTCGACGAGGTGCACCGTACAGCCTGATTCACTTTCTCCCGCGGCAAGCACCGCCGCGTGTACCTTGTCGCCGTACATTCCCGCGCCGCCGTAGCGGGGAAGCAGGGCCGGATGAAGGTTGATGATGCGTCCTTCGTATTCCGCCAAAATAGCTCCCGCCAGTATCGAAAGAAAGCCCGCCAGAACAATAAGGCCGGCGCCGTAATTGCGGGCAATGCCGAGAATGCGGTCCGAAAGTTCCCGCCGCCTGGCGGGCAGCGGGAGTTTTTTGTCCGGCGCTTCGACAAGGGCGGGAATACCCGCCGCCCTCGCCCGTTGAAGGGCGAAGACGGCGGCGCGGTCGGAAATGACGGCGGCGATACGGCCGTATGCCGGAACGCCCGGCGGCGCAAAGCGCCCCGCCCGTTCCGCGTCAATAAGGGCCTGCAAATTGCCGCCGCCGCCCGAAACCAGCGCGAGCATGTTAAAGCGCCTGCCGCGCGAGGCTTCACACAAAACGCGTCACCCCGCTGCCGCCCGCGACTTCGCCGATTTCCCACGCCGGAAAGCCCCTGTCGTCAAGGTATTCGACGGCGGGTTTTACCTGGGCCTTGTCCAGGGCAAGCACCAGGCCGATTCCCATATTAAACGTGTTAAACATAAGGGCGCGCAGGGCGCTTTCCGTTTCGAGCAGTTTCGCGCCCGCTTCCTGCGCCGCTTTACCGCTTGCCGCCGTTTCAGCGACTCCGGAAGCTATGCGGGCAAAAACCGGCGGCACGGTCCACGCGCCCGTCCGGGAAGGGGTTTCACCGCGGGAAGGCGCAAAAGTCATGCGGCGGATGATCGCGTCGAAGCGGCGTCCGCCTTCTTTACCGGCGGCAAACATGCGGGGGATGTTTTCGTAAAAACCGCCGCCGGTGATGTGGGCCATGCCGTGGATTCCGCCCGGCAATTCCCGAAGAAGACCCAGCGCCGGTTTAACGTAGATACGCGTCGGTTCAAGCAGGGCGCGGCCCAGGGGCATGCCGCCAAAATCTTCGTCCAGATCGGGCAGAACTTTGCGGATAAGGCTGAAGCCGTTCGAGTGCGGGCCCGAGGAGGCGACGCCGAGAAGGGCGTCGCCTTCACGGATTGTACCGCCGTCGATGATGCTGCCGCGGTCCACAAGGCCCACGGCAAAACCGGCCATGTCGTATTTGCCCGCGTCATAAAAGCCGGGCATTTCGGCGGTTTCACCGCCCATAAGTACGCAGCCCGTTTCGCGGCAGCCCGAAGCGACGCCGCCGACAAGGGCGGCGGCGTCATCGGCGTCGAGTTTTCCGCAGGCAAGGTAATCGAGAAAAAAAAGGGGCCGCGCGCCGTGGCAAAGAATGTCGTTGACGCACATGGCCACGCAGTCAATGCCGACGCTGTCGTATTTTTTAAGGCGGAAGGCGATGTCCAGTTTGGTTCCCACGCCGTCGGTTCCCGAGACCAGAACGGGATCGATCATCGCGCCGGCGCCGGCTATCAGTTCCTTGAGCGAAAAAAGCCCCGCAAAGCCGCCGATTTTGTTGAGCACCGCGCGGCGCAGCGCGCCCAGGGTTCCTTCGGCCAGATCACGGTATTTTCCGACAGCCCGATACCCTTCTTCGATGTTCACGCCGGACTGCTGATAATCCATGCGGTGAGTGTAACGGAAAAAGCGGTGAGAAGCAACGCGGCGTACACGGGGGCGCTGTACGGTGGAAAGCATTTTGGTTACGCGCCGAAAAGTATGCCCAGGCCCGACTTGCGCCGCAAGCCCGGCCATTAAACCTGCGGACGGATTGTCCCGAAAGCTCTGTTTTGGTATAGTGTCCCATGAGGTGAATTATGGTTACTGAAAATTTACAGACCCTTATAGGGATGGTTGTGTATCTTCTGGCGGTGATTACCATCGGGCTCTGGTGCGCCCGGAAAAGCAATGACAGCCCCGAAGATTACTTTCTTGCCAAACGCGGGTACGGCCCCTGGGTGGCGGCCTTGAGCGCCGAAGCGTCGGATATGTCGGGCTGGCTTTTGATGGGTCTGCCGGGGGTGGCCTATTTTACCGGTTACGGCGAAGCGTTCTGGACCGCTCTGGGGCTTTTTATCGGCACCTGGGTTAACTGGGCCCTCGTTGCCAAGCGGCTTCGTTCCTATTCCGAAATAGCCGACAACGCCATCACCCTGCCGGAATTCTTTAGCAAGCGCTTTCACGACAACAAGCGTATTCTGCTGGGCCTCGCGGCGCTTATCAGCCTTGTGTTCTTTTCGATTTATGTGGGCGCCCAGTTTATCACCTTCGGAAAGCTCTTCAGTTATATTTTTAACGCCAATATGGTGGCCATGGTGATTTTGGGCGCGGTGGTGGTCATGCTCTATACCCTGCTCGGCGGTTTTATGGCGGTCGGATTGACGGATCTGGTTCAGGGAATTTTGATGATCAGCGCTCTGGTGTTGGTGCTGGCCGTCGGTTTTGTCTCCGCGGGCGGCGTTTCCGGCATCGCGGAAAACCTTGCCGCCTTTCCCCGGTTCACCGACTTTTTCGGCATCGCCACCCCGACTGTTTCGGACGGGGTTCAGCAGGTGGTGAACGGCGCGCCCCTGTTCGGTCCCGGCGCGGATTACGGCGCGCTTACCATTATCAGCACCATGGCCTGGGGACTCGGTTATTTCGGCATGCCCCAGGTGCTCGTCCGCTTTATGGCGATTAAAAAAACTTCGATGCTGCGGACTTCCCGCAATATCGCCATCGTCTGGTGTTTTATCGCCCAGGCCGCGGCCGTGCTTATCGGCGTCATAGGACGCGCCTACCTTCCCGGTCTTCTGACCAGCGCCAGCGAGGCGGAAAATATCTTTATCCATCTGGGAGTCCGTTTCTTTCCGCCCCTTGTCGCCGGCGTGGTTATTTCGGGCATACTTGCCGCGGCGATGAGTTCTTCGGACTCGTACATGCTCATTGTGTCTTCGTCCCTGGCCAATGACCTGTTTAAGGATATCTTCAAAAAAGACGCCAGCAACGCCACGGTCATGTGGGTTGCCCGTATCGCCATGCTCCT
>JAITBL010000086.1 GCA_031283575.1 Treponema sp.
AAAAAAAACGCCCGCCGCCGAATTTCTGGAAATCATCCGCTCCGGAAAACGGGAACTTGCCGGTCCCACCCTGCCGCCCCAGGGGCTTTTTCTGTATCACATCGAGTACGGTAATTTTCTCTTGACAGGAAAAGAAAAAGACGCCAAAGTTAAAACATGCCCCAAATGACGGAGTCCCTGGAGGATTACCTTGAAATGGTGAGCTTCCTGGCCGATGAGGGAGAAGTAAGAATAACGGATATCGCTTCCCGCCTTGGAGTTTCAAAACCGTCGGTACACACCGCGCTCAAAGTTCTTGAAGAACGGGAACTTTTGGAGCACCAGCGCTACCGGACCGTCTCGCTGACCAAAAAAGGCGCCCAAAAAGCTTCCGAGATACGCAAGCGCCATTATTTTCTTACCTCCTTTCTCGAAAAAGTAGTCGGCGTGGAAAGGGGAACCGCCGAGAAAGACGCCTGCAAAATGGAACACATTCTTTCCGAAGAAACCCTGCGAAAAATGAAACAGCTGGCCCGGAACCGTGAAGACCGCCTTTAGCAGGCTGTAACAACCAAAAGTACTGTTCAAGAATTTTTAACCACGAACGAAGGACACGAAGGCGCACAAAGGAAGAGGAAGCTCCTCCCTTCGTGCTTTCTGATTGACCGCGTAGCGGTCTACCTTGTGTTCCGTTGTGGTTCATATTCTTCCTCCTCTCATTGAGCCGTTCACAGCAGATTCACCGGATCCACATCCGCCTCGACATACACGGCGCTTTCTTTTTCCCTTCCGTACGCGTCCAGCAGCAGCGAAGCGGCGCGGTGTATCGGGGCCATGTCCGGTCCCCGCAGCAGAATGTGGCGGCGGTAATTGCCGTTCTGTATGCCGATGGGACATTCCGCGGGCCCCAAAAGTTCCGCGTCGGGGGGGAGCGCCGGCCTGACCAGTGCGGCGAGGCGCGCGGCGGCCCTGTCGGCCTTTGCCTCGTCTTTGGAGCGGACGGTAAAGCGGATAAGGCGCGTGTAGGGCGGAAAGTTGGCCGCCGCCCGCTGCCTCAGCTCCGCCTCAAAAAAACCTTCCACGTCAAGGGCGCAGGCAAGTTTTATCGCCGGATCAAAAGGCCTCAGCGTTTGAACAATAACCTTGCCGTCGGGAAAGTAGCGTCCCGCCCGTCCGGCAACCTGCACAATAAGGGAAAAGGTCCGCTCGGCGGCGCGGAAGTCGGGAAGGTGAAGGCCCGTATCGGCAAAGACGACGCCCACCAGACGCACGCCGGGAAAGTTAAGCCCCTTGGCGACCATCTGGGTTCCGAGGAGTATGTCGATTTCCCCGCCGCGGAATTCATCAAGCAGTTTTTCAAGGCTTCCCCTGCCGCCGGTAGTGTCCGCGTCGGCCCTGCGCACCCTCAGATCGGGAAACGTGTGTTTCAGTTCCTCTTCGATAAACTCGGTGCCGAATCCGGTAAAACCCGCTTCGAGGGAACCGCACTCGGGACAGGATGAAGGGGCCTCGCTCCGGTAACCGCAGTAATGGCACACCGCCTTGCCCAGGCTCTTGTGATAGGTGAGCGAAACCGAACAGCGCTTGCAGGTAAGTTCGTATCCGCAGTCGCGGCAATGATAAAAATACGAAAAACCCCGCCGGTTCAAAAATAAAATACTCTGCCGCCCCGCCAGAGCGGTTTTGCGTATCTCGTCTTTAAGTTCGACGCTAAGGCAGCCTTCGGTCCGGGCAAGGCTTACCGGAGTGATCGAGGGGAGCGAACCTCCCGAAAGGCGCCGGCTTAGCGTAAAGCGGCGTATGCGGCCTTCGGTCATCAGCTTCCAGGCTTCGGCCGACGGCGTGGCCGATCCCATGAGCAGCAGCGCCCCTTCGTCGCGGGAACGGCGCATGGCGATCTGCCGCGCGTGGTAACGCGGCGTGTTGCCTGATTTGTAGGAAGCGTCGTGTTCCTCGTCGATGATGATAAGGCCCAGGTTTTGTACCGGCGCGAAAATGGCGCTGCGCGGGCCCGCAACGATACGCGATTCCCCCCGGCGTATCTTCATCCACTCGGTAAGCCGTTCGCTGTTTTTCATACCCGAATGCAGGGTCGCCGCCGCGCCTCCAAAACGCTTGCGTATCACGCCGGCCGTCTGATGGGTAAGGGATATCTCGGGCACCAGATAAATGACGGATTTTCCCGCTTTGAGCATAAGATCGGCGGCGCGCAAAAAAACTTCGGTTTTGCCGGAACCGGTGATCCCGTACAGGTAGGCCATTTGCGTAGCGTCACGGCTTTTTTGTCCCGCGGAATTTACACGCGCCCCGTGTTGTTCAAGTTCCGCGTACATACCGGCGATTCCCTTAAGGGCCGCTTCCTGTTCGCCGGAAAGTTCGTGCCCCTCACCGAGCAGGCCCTCGTCGGTAAAAGACGGCGTGGAATCGACGCGGCGGGCGGAAGGGATCATCGCCGCCAGCGCTTCTCCCGGGCCGCACAGATAAAAGTCGGCCATCCAGCGGGCAAGCGCGGCGTTAACCGCCCCGAATACCGGCTCTTTGTCGACAACGCGCCTGATCGCCTTGATTTTTTCGGGCGCGAGATCCGGCGGCGGTCCCTCGTGTTCGCCTACGATGTAACCCATAACTTCCCTTCTTCCAAAAGGAACCATGGCCCGCTTGCCCAAAGCGGCCTCGCCCTTTTCATCGCTCCGGTACGAGTACACCTGCTTGAGGGGAATGTCGAAAACAATATCCAGATAAGAAACCACGTTACCTTCCACTCATCGCTTTTTCATTCGCGGCGGAAATTGGCGGCGCCGGCAAAAAAAATGGTAGCAGACCCACAGTTCATCACAGCGGAGAGAGGGAAGCGGCGTAATCGCCGTCGATTTCGCAGAGCCGTGATCGCAGCAGCTTCATGTCTTCCCAGGCGGATGCTTTGAGCGATTCATCGCGGAGGAGGGCGCTCGGGTGAAAGGTGGGGAGCACGGTGAACATAAACGGCTCCTCCCCGCCGTCCGGCGCATAGAGCGGCGACTCCGAAGAATCGACGGTAAAAAAACGCCCCCGCAGTTTGGTAACTCCTTCGGCGGTATCAAGCAGCGCCCGCGAGGCGACGCTTCCCGCGGCAAGAATGATACGCGGCCGCAAAAGCCGTATCTGCCGTTCAAGGAAGCGCGCGCAGGCGCGCGCTTCATCGGGCGCGGGATTGCGGTTTCCGGGCGGGCGGCATTTTACCACATTGGCGATAAAACAGTTTTTTTCGCGGCTCAGGCCTATCTTTCCCCGTGAATCAAGCATGCGGTCCAGAAGCTGGCCCGCGCGTCCGACAAAGGGCCGGCCGCTCGCGTCTTCGTCGGCGCCGGGCCCTTCGCCCACGACCATCACCAGCGGCCGCCGTACCCCCTCGCCGGCGACGGCGTTGCGCCTCCCCTTGCAGAGGGCGCAGCGTTCGCATACGGCGATGTCGGCGGCGACCGCCTCAAGGCTGTCGTCCGCTTCAGCGCCGCCTGCCGCCGTATCATCGGCAAAGCCATAGTCCGGCCGATCCCTGCGGTAACCGTCACGGACATAATCACCGGCAAGATCGAGAAACAGGGCGGCGCTTGTTTTATCGGCGGCGTTCATCGTCATCAAGAATACCATTCCAGGCCGGATCCAGACAATTCCCCGGCGCAAAGGGCCGCGTTGTCCAGGGAAGATGCCCCGCCAGTTCCGAGAGGGCCGCGCGATCCCGCCCGGTAAACGCGGGCAGTTTGAGGCTGCGAAACTCAACGAAAGGGGCGCTCTCTCCCCGCGCGTCACGCCTTGCGGCGGCTTCGCGAAGCAGGCGGGCGGCGCGTCTGACGGCGCCGCCGATTGACGGGCCGTTCCTGCCGCGGGCGTCTGGGGGCAAAAGTTCACGATAACGCTCCGGCGCGAGCTTCAGATCCATGGCGATATAATCGGGCGTGGTTTCGCTCTTTGCCAGCAGCTGTTCCAGCACTTCCGGCCTCGTCCCGTTGGTATCGAGTTTTACTTTTAATCCCAGCGCCTTGATACGTCGAACCAGATCGGGCAAAACGTCGTGACGGAGGGTCGGTTCGCCGCCGCTTAAGACCGCGCCGCCCAGAACGGTCCTGCGCTTTTCAAGATGGGCAAGGGCTTCCCCGATGCCGAGCGCGCCGGAATCTTTCGCGGGCAGGCCCAGAACCAGATCGCCGTTATGGCACCAGGGACAGCGGAGGTTGCAGCCGGAAAAAAAGATCACCGCGGCGACACAGCCCGGGTAATCCACCAGGCTGGTCTTGCGGAGAACAACAAGATCCGTGTTCAATCGGGCGTGATCATACCGGCGTTAATCATGGTTTTCCAGCGCCCGATTCAGACGGCAACGGGCAGCATCTCGCCAAGGCGGTTTATTTCGTCAACACTGCCCGCCCGCCGCAGCTCGTTTCCGTCGGAGGAAACGAGAATTGCCGTGGGGGTGGAAAGCACGTTGCGTTTAACCGCCTCGGCCAGCCCTTCGTCGGTGCCGGCGTCAACAAGATCAACCGGCAGCCCCAGCCTGCCCGCCGCGGCTTTCGCGGACGGACAGGCCGGACAGGCCGGCCGCACAAAGAGCAGAAGACGCGCGTCCCCGGCCTGCTCCTTAAGCGTTACGCCGGCGGGAACGCAGTTGACCGGACCGGCGCGCGCGGCCTTTTCGGCCGGACCGTGCCCCGAAGCGTTCCTGAGCGAGACCTCGGGCTCATACGCGAGCCGCTGTCCGTATTCTTCACGCTTGCCTCTGTTCCAGTTCCGTACCGAGCGGTAGTAACCGACGATACGGCTGTACACTTCCGCGGGCGTCCCTTTCACCGTGGAAAGGGTCTCCCTCGCCCGCGCAAGTTCGCTTTCAATAGCCTCAAGATCTCTCATAAAACATTTACCCCTATTATTTCGGCGGCATATTGCCGCCATCGTTAACCAAACCTGATCAGCCTGCCGCGGCAAGCGCCTCGTTACGCTCGGCTTCCAGAACGGCGATTTTGTTTTGCAGGCGCTTTTCTTCTTCGACCTTGCATTTGGGACAGAAAAAATGCTCCCCCTTGAGGTAACCGTGAACGGGACACACCGAAAAAGTCGGGGAAACCGTAAAATACGGAATGCGGTAATTGTGGGCGATGGTTTTGACCAGATCGCGGCAGGTTTTCCAGTCTTCGATGGCCTCTCCGACAAACGTATGAAAGACGGTGCCGCCGGTATAGGCGGTTTGCAGTTCTTCCTGCAGATCAAGGGCGTCAAAAATATCTTCGGTCTGCATCACCGGAAGCTGGGTGGAATTGGTATAGTAAGGCTCCGTTGTCCCCGACGCGATAATCCCCGGGTAACGCTCCCTGTCGTGCTTTGCCAGACGGTAACTGGTCGATTCCGCCGGAGTCGCCTCCAGATTGAAAAGCTCGCCGGTTTCTTCCTGAAAGTCGGCAAGCTTGCGCCGCATAAAACCCAATATTACGAGCGCGAAATCACGGCCCGCCTTGTCGGCAATGGTCGTACCGCGCCCCAAAAAATTAAGTATACATTCGTTCATGCCCACAAGACCTATCGTATTAAAGTGGTTGTCCAGCGTACGCAGATAGCGTTTAGTATAGGGAAAGAGTCCCGACTCCAGCAGCTTCGCCACCACCTTGCGTTTTATCTTGAGGCTTTCCTTGGCAAGGACCATCAGATTTTCCAGACGCAGAAAAAATTCCCTTTCGTTTTTTGACAGATAGGCGATACGGGGTAAATTGATCGTTACCACCCCGATGGAACCGGTCAGTTCGTCCGATCCGAAAAGTCCGCCGCCCCTCTTGCGCAGCTCGCGCTTGTCCAGCTGGAGGCGGCAGCACATGGAGCGCACGTCTTCGGGGTTTAAATCCGAGTTGACGAAATTTTGAAAGTACGGGGTCCCGTAGCGGCCGGTCATTTCAAAGAGCAGCCGGGCGTTGGAGCTGTCCCAGTCAAAATCACTGGTGATATTGTAGGTGGGAATGGGGTATTGAAAACCCCTGCCGTTGGCGTCGCCTTCAAGCATCAATTCGATAAAGATACGGTTAATACGGTTAATTTCGTCCTGGCAGTCTCCGTAACAAAAGTCCGTTTCCCTGCCGTCCACCACGGCTTTTTTCTGTTTAAGATCCGCCGGGCACACCCAGTCCAGGGTAATGTTGGTAAAGGGCGCCTGGCTTCCCCAGCGGCTCGGCGTGTTGACGCCGAAGATAAAACTCTGGAGGCACTGCCGTATTTCCCTGTCGGAAAGATCGTCCGATTTGACAAAGGGGGCGATGTAAGTATCGAAGGAGGAAAAAGCCTGGGCCCCCGCCCATTCATTTTGAAGGCAGCCCAGAAAATTGACCGCCTGCTGCATCAGGGTCGAAAGATGCTTGGCCGGTTTACTGGTAATCTTGTCCGGTACGCCGCCCAGCCCCTCGGCGATAAGCTGCCGGAGCGACCAGCCCGCGCAGTAGCCCGAAAACATGGAAAGATCGTGGATGTGAAAATCGGCGTTCCGGTGGGCGCCGGCGATTTCGGCGGGATAAATATTTTTGAGCCAGTAGTTGGCCGTGATGCTCCCCGAATTGTGAAGGATAAGGCCCCCGAGGGAATAGTTGACGTTGGCGTTTTCGTTGACGCGCCAGTCGGACTGCTTGAGATAGCCGTCCATCGTCGAGTCGATGTCGAGCATGAGTTTTTTGGCGTCACGCATCGCCTCGTGCCGCGCGCGGTAGAGGATATAGGCTTTTGCCACGGCGGTGTGCCGTTCCTCGATAAGGGCGTTTTCCACCAGATCCTGAATTTCCTCAATGGCCGGTATCGAGGCGGGGTGGCGATGCTTCATCAACGCGGTAATCATCTCTTCGACGCGGGTAGTAAGCGCTTCTACCGTTTTTTCCGTTTCTTTCGCCGCCTCACCTGCTTCTTCGCCCCTGACGGCGCTAAAAGCCCTAACAACGGCATCCCGTATTTTAAGGCGGTTATAGCTTTCTATCTCGCCCGAACGTTTAACTACACTGTGTATCATCTGTCACGTCCATTATTTTTCATTTCCTCCCGAATTTCTGTATTTCCCGTAAAAATTCCTCAGGGTCCTCAAAGTGCCGGTATACCGACGCGAAACGTATGTAGGCGACCTTGTCCAGAACGCCGAGTTTCTCCAATACCAGATCCCCCAGGGCCATGGAAGCTATCTCGTGGTTCGCCCTGCCCGAAAGTTCCGCCTGATCCTCAATGTCGTTGACGAGGCTTTCGATCTGCATCTGGGAAACCGAACGTTTTTCCAGCGCCCGCTGGACTCCTTTTTCCAGTTTGAACCGGTCAAAGGGTTCCCGCCTGCCGTCCCGCTTGATCACCATGAACGGTTTCTCTTCGATACGTTCATAGCTGGTAAAACGGAAACCGCAGCCGTTACATTCCCTTCTCCGGCGTATTGCCTCGCCGTTGGCCAGGGTCCGGGACTCGATTACCTTGTCGTCAAAGTTGCCGCAGTGGGGGCAGCGCATATTTTCTCTTTTTTCCTTTTCGCAATCCGGTTCCGCTTACCCTGCCATTGCGGCGCCATTCCCGGCCATACCCAACGGATGGGGCCGTATATCTAGCGGGGAAACGGCTCTGTAACCATCCTAACACGCTATCTGTTGGGTGACAAGTAGTTAATCGGCAAATTTTTAAAAAAAATTACAATTCACGGGGTCTGATATCCGGGAATCCGGCTTCGGAGGGGGATATTTGGCGGTTCCGGAATTGGCGCGCCGTAACGCTTCCCCATTGGCTTTAAAGATGGTATAGTGAAATGTATGAAAATCGGAATAGACACCTTCGCCTCGAACGGCGGCAGGTCGGGGGTAGGTGTTTATTTGACCCAGCTGCTCAAAAGGATTCCGCTGGAATCCTTTGAGCTTTTCGGCTGGGATTACGACCGTTTTGTCTACGCCGAAACGGCCCCCGGCGCCGAATTTGTCTCGCGCTGCCGTTTTAACGGCCGGACGGCGAATACGCTGTGGCACCTGCTCCGTTACCCGCGTCTGGTCCGCGAGCGGGAATACGACGCGTGCTTCTTTCCGGCGGCCCACCGCCGCATTCCCAACCGCTCGCCCTGTCCCGGCATCGGCGTCGTTCATGACATGGCCGCTTACTGGGGTACCCGTAAAACAAGGGAATCGCTGGGGCTTATCCGTATGATGCTTCCCGATTCCCTGCGGCGGCTGGACCGCGTGATAGCGGTGAGCGAATTTGTCAAACAGGAGCTGATTGACCTCGTGAACGTGCGCGAGGAAAAAATTGTCGTCATTCCCAACGCGGTGGATTCGGCTTTCTTTTACCCCCGGCCCCGCAACGAAGAGAGCGTGGTCCTGATCCAGCCCTTCAGTTTCCGCCGGCCCTACATACTCTACCCCTCGCGTATCGATCATCCCGTCAAAAACCACGTCCGGCTTATCGAGGCCTTTGGCATCTTCAAGAAGCGGACCCAGTATCCCCACCGGCTCGTGCTGGCGGGGCAGGAGAGCAACGGGGCGGAAAAGGTCAAACAGGCCGCCGCGGCCTCCAAATACCGGAACGATATTTTTTTTACCGGATACTTTCCTTCGGAAAGCCTTCCCGAACTCTATTCCGGCGCCGATTTTGCCGTGTTTCCTTCCATGTATGAGGGTTTCGGTCTCGGGGTGCTGGAAGCCATGGCGAGCGGCGTTCCGGCGGCCTGCGCCAGGGCGGCTTCACTGCCCGAAGCGGCCGGCCACGCCGCCCTCTACTTTGATCCGCGGGACGTCGAAGACATGGCGGACCGCATGGTGATGATCACCTCGGACCGCGATCTTGCCCGCGAATGCCGGCAAAAAGGCCTTGAGCAGGCAAAAAGCTTTTCCTGGGATGTCTGCGCCGAAAAGACCCTGGAGCAGATAAAACACGTTGCGGGAATGTAAAGCGCCGGGGTAATAATCCCTATGCGGATTCGGCCTTTACCGGCGCTGTTGCTGCTGCTGTTCTTCCTGCTTGGCCTGGGCTTGGGCTTTCCGAATCTCTGTCAGCGCTCTCTTTGCCTTTTCCTGTACGGGCCGCAGATAGGGCCCTTCGGAAATGCGGATCAGCATCTGTATGGCGTTGTAATCCTTGGTACCGAATTTTACGTAGGCGTCGATGGCCCGCCATGCCAAACGGTTGTCGGGGTTGGTGTTGTCAAATTTACGCATAATCCAGGTAATCGTCTCGGCGGCCTTTCCGTCGGGATCGGAACCGATTGTGGCGAGCGCCTCCACGGCCGAGACAAGAACCGCCGGCTCATTGTCATAATACACCATCTTAATCAGCGTATCCCGCGCTTCCGGCGTCCCCAGTTTTCCCAGATACTCGGCGGCCTGCCACCTCACGTCGGGGAAATTATTGACAAGACGGCCGTTCTCGTTGGCGCGGTTAAGAACCCCCTCAAGGCCCAGATATTCCAGAGTCTGACGTATCTCGTCACTGGTATTCCCGCTCTCGATCGCGTCGCCGATATACTGCAGGGCAAGCTCTTTCATTTCCCTGCTGTCGGCCCGGCTTTGTTCGCGGATAATCATATTATCCACCGATTCCTGAAGGAACGACTCTTCCACGGACATTTCGGTGTTATTTTGACCCGCGGCGTACAGGGCGGGAATGAGCAGCGCGCCCACCGCCAGAAAAAACCGTTTTACCTGTATCATCTTTTTCATTACTATACTCCTTAGTATAATTCGGCGGCAAATGCCGCCGCCGTCAAACCGGTCAGGGCCTCAGAATCTTCCATCCGCCCGATTGCTTTTCCAGCTCGTAAAGCCTCAGCCGGTCCCCTTTCGCGTTGACCGTATACGCGGTAACGTGGGTTTGGGACGTATGCTGAATATCGTCGACACGGTCATTTGCCCGTGAGGGAACCACGACATAGATAAAATAATCCTGGGCCGAAGAGGGTTTCCGTTCCTGGTTTTTGAAACGCTCGGAATTGGAAATTTCTTCGAGGAATTCGGGGGAACTGATCAAGTTAAAATAATCGTCCGTCAGGTAGGAGACCCAGGCGTCGTAATCCCGGGCGCGTATGATGCCGTTCAGTTTCTGGATCAGCTGCTGAACCTCTTTCTTTGCCGTGTCGTGCTCTTCTTTGCTGATGCTGCCGGGGTCAAAAACCGTTTGGGCCGGTCTGGAAGACGAAGGCCGCGCTTTCGAAGGCCCGGCCGGTTCCGGGCCGCCGCCGCAGGAAACAAGAAACGCGGCGGCAAGGGCGCAAAAAACAAGTTTATACATGCCTCTCATGATACTCCTCTTGCCTGTAAGCGTCAAGCCGGTATACGATCAATTTATGCTGAAAGCTGCTTTTCCCGGCTCGTTTGATCCCCCGACCATGGGCCACATTAACATTATACAGCGCGCGGCGCGTATTTTCGACCGGCTGGAGCTTATTGTCGCGGAAAACCGCAATAAAAAGTATCTTTTTTCCGCCGAAGAGCGCGTTGCCATGCTCAGGACCCTTGTCCGCGATCAAAAGAACGTGAGCGTCGATCTCTGTACCGGCCTTATCGTCGATCACCTCGAGAAGAACGGTATTCCCCTTCTGTTGCGGGGAATACGCGGGGAAGGGGATTTTGCCTACGAATTCGAGATTTCGGTGATGAACAGGGCCCTGAACCGCCGTATCGAGACGGTGTTTATGCCCACCGATCCGGAATATCTGGTGATACGCTCTTCGGCCATCAAGGAAGTCGCCTCGTTCGGGGGCGATGTTTCGGCCATGGTTCCGCCCCTGGTCTGCGAGGCCCTTAAAGCAAAATTTTCCGCCCCCAGGCCTTTTTCAGATTGACAAAAACGCCGGAATTCGTTAGATTGGCAGCAACGGCCCTTGGGCATGTTCAAGAGAGGTTAAATAATGGCAGTACCCAGAGCAAAAACATCAAAGGCAAGGACCCGCCGCCGGCAGTCCATCAATATGAAGCTCAACCCTTCCAATTTGGTGGAATGTTCAGGCTGCGGCAACAAGGTTTTGCTGCACCGAGCCTGTCCCAAATGCGGTTTTTACCGCGGAAAGCAGGTTATTGTCCCTGAATCGAAGGGCTAAATTGCAATTGGGCCATAGGCCCAAATTCGTATAGGAGCGTATGCATAATATGGATGAATTGTTTGAAAAAATGAAAGGCCTTATCGCCAAAAAACTCGAAATCGACGCGGGAAAGGTCACGATGGAAGCGTCTTTCCGCCAGGATCTGGGCGCCGACAGCCTGGATACCTACGAGCTGGTCTACGCCATCGAAGAGGAAATGCAGATCAAAATCCCCGATGAAAAGGCCAATGAATTCGAGACCGTCAAGGACGCCTACGAGTTTATAAAGTCCCAGCAGAAGTAATGTCCGCCGTTCCGTCAATTGCGGCGGACCGGAAAGCGGAACTCCGCGTCTTTTCAAAATCCGTCGGAATAAGGTTCAAAAGCCCCGGGCTTTTGAACCTTTCGCTTACCCACCGTTCGGTAAGCAATGAAGTCTCCACCCCCAACAATGAGCGCCTGGAATTCCTCGGAGACGCGATACTCGGGGCCGTTACCGCCTCCATCCTCTACCAAAATCTTGGCGAAAAAAATGAGGGCGAGCTGGCAAAGATCAAGAGCGTAGTGGTTTCCGAGGACACCCTCGCGGGCATCGCGCTCGAATTGTCCCTGGACAAGGTCCTTGTCCTCGGAAAGGGTGAAGAACTTACCGGCGGCCGTACCAAAAAGGCGATACTCGCCGACGCCCTGGAAGCGCTTATCGGCGCCCTCTACCTCGACGGCGGCTTTGGCGCCGCTTTCGGCTTTGTCGCCCCCCGTGTGGAAAGCGAAATCACGCGGGTGCTGGAACAGGGGCGCTCCAGCGACTATAAATCCCTTTTGCAGGAACTGTGCCAGCGGCGTTACAAAAATTGTCCCCGCTATACGCTGATCAAACGTACCGGCCCTGAACACGACCGGCGTTTCTGGATCGAGGTAAGCGTCAACGGAACAAGCTACGGCCCCTGCACCGGCCGCAGCAAAAAAAGCGCCGAGCAGGAAGCGGCGGCTCTGGCCTTTGCGGCCATAAACGGGCGCTGACGAAAAAACGCCGTTCCGCGGCTTTCCCAACAGCCGGAAACAGGGTATACTTGGGGCAGGGGTTGAACATGGCGACAACACAAACACTGCCGGAGTGGAAAGCCACGGCCGATGAAATTTGGGCGGTTTTGCGGGAAACCGACAAGCGGCTGGAGAGAATAGCCC
>JAITBL010000010.1 GCA_031283575.1 Treponema sp.
ATCGGAGGCTCGTTCGAGAGGAAATTGCGGACCTTCGGTCCGATTATACCCTCCCCCGCGAACCGGTGAGCGGGTTCTTGGGTTTAATACCAAATCTTTGTAGGTATTGCCTTATTTGTGCCGGAGCAAGCGCGAACCGAAGGTTCGACGGGGTATTAAACCAGACTTCCGAATAAATTTGAATTTCCGGCGCGGACACTTGCGGAACTGGATAAAAGCCGCTATATTTTGATTACAAACCGGAAAAATGATTTTTACGGAAAATAATTTTAAGGAGGATTCGTTATGAAAGTTCGGATTTTAATTACCCTTTTTGCCGTGGCATTGGCCGTTTTTCCGGTCACAGCCCAGGATGCGGATTCCGGATCTTCTTCCAAAAAGTATGAAAACGAATCGGAATATTACCCTGTATTCGTACAGGTGGAGAAGATTTACAATTATTCTAAAGGTTACATAGTCAGTTACCGCAAAGGGCCCTTTCAGATGGCTAACGCCTACCTTCCCATAGAATGGTTCAAGGGAACATCGGGCAAAGGGCAGATAGTCCGCCAGGGATCGGCGAACGCCTGGCCCAGGCTGGTAGTGTACTACAAGGGCGGCGAATTCAGCCATGTGCGTCTCTATGTGCACCGGGATCGCAACCACGAGACCTGGGGCGTGATCCGCGCTTCCGCTGGACTGGACGGCAAATTTGAAAATGTGGAAGACTTAAAGCTCGAATTCTGATGTTTTGCCTCGCGTCATCCGTATTTGTTTATTGTTTCGATTCGGATTTTGGGCGCCTGCGATGCCGGACCGGGCTATCCGCGGGATTTCCGCTTCTATCCCTTGCGCGGTTTAGGCGGCCCCGCGTCTTTCAAATTAAACCTCACGATAACCGGCTGCCGGAGTTGGCGTTATGAGCATACCGGCGCCGGTTCCGGATCTTCTGCTTGATTTTATCCATCAGGGCGCCAAATTTCTTTTGGCCGGCCACAAAGATCCCGACGGTGACTGCGTGGGGAGTCAGCTTGCCCTGGCTTCGGCCCTGAAACGGCTCGGCAAGGAAGTTATTCTCTGTTCGGCGGGGCCTTTCAAGCGCCCGGAACTGTTCCCCTACGCCGGCCTCTTCACCGCCCAAATTCCGGAGGAAAACCGCAAGGGCGCCCGGGTAATCATCACCGACTGTTCCGATCTTGAGCGGACCGGCGATCTTGAACCTCAGCTCAAGGGCCTGCCCCTGGCCATCATCGATCACCATGCTACCAACGACTCGGAGGGCGGCGTGCTGCTCTTTCTGGACATAAAGGCGCCGGCCGTCACTTTTATGGTTTTCGCGCTGATAGAAGCGCTGGGGCTGGCCGTTTCAAAGGAAGAGGCGGAGTATCTGTTTTTCGGCCTTTGTACGGACACGGGCTTTTTCCGCCACCTGGACCATACCGGCGCGGAAGCTTTCCGCCGCGCCGCCCGGATGGTAGAACTGGGGGCCAATCCCAAGCTTACGTTCAACGCAATCAACGGCGGCAAAAGCCTGGAATCCCGAAAACTCATAGGTCTGGTTCTTGCCCGGGTAAAAACCTATTACGGCGGCAAACTCGTTGTTTCTTCGGAAGAATACGAGGAGACCCAAGAATTGGGCGCGCAGGGCCGGGATTCGGACACCCTCTATCAGCTTCTTCTGGCCATTAAGGGGGTGGAAGCCATTGCCATTGTCCGCCAGGAAAAGCCGGACAGTTGTAGTTTGGGTCTCCGCAGCCGGGATTGGGTAAATGTGGCGAAAATTGCCCAGGAGTTTGGAGGCGGGGGACACAAAAATGCCTCGGGGGCTATGGTAAACGGCGTTATCGCATCCATCGAACCGCGGGTTATTTATGCCTTTGGATCCCAGCTTGCCGGGCCGGAAACGGAGACCGAACAAGGTGGATGAGGGTCAATTGGTGTATATGATCAGCCGCCTGGTACCGGGGGCCGCCGCGGTTTTTTTCGCCATTGTTCTCCGGTCTAAAATCAGGGATACGGCGTGGCTGCTTGTCGTGATCGGCGTGATTGCCGGCTATACGGAAACCGTGTATTCGGTTCTGCGGAATTTCGGGATAACGGGCTGGCTGGGCCCGGCCATCGGTTCCGTGCCGTTTTTGTCGATTCTGCTGTCCGGCCTGCCGGCCGTCTTTTTCCTTGCCGCCTTTGTGACCGCGGTAACCCGTAAATCCCGCAAACATCCGCGGCAGAGGGAAATTTAACCCGGACAAACACCGCCGGAACAATACACGTATGAGCTTGTTCCAAAACCCGGTTGGTTTTGAACCAAGCTCCTGGAAAACCGGCAAAAGCCCGGTTTTTCCACTAAATTCAAGGAATCTGTTCCAAAAACTGAAGTTTTGGAACAGCCTCGTATACTATTATATTACGAAGACGGTTCCGGAATGTCAGTTCGTGGAATCGCCCTCAATTTTAAATAAGGTGAAGGAGTGTTAATTATGAAAGCTTTGTTACTGGGTTTGGTTTTTCTTTTGGCCGCGGTGTTAGCCATTATCCCCGCCGGTCTGGGCTGGTGGGCTGATGTACTTGCCTTTCTGCGGGGCGCGGCGCCGGTAATTGCCGTTTTTATCGGCCTTATCGCGGTTTTTATCGGCATTGCCGACATCAAGGATCGCGCCGAGGCCAAAAAAGAGGAAACCCCGGAGGAAAAAACCTAAGGGCCGGTAATGCGGGTACCGGCGGTTTGCGGGGAAAGTCATGCAGGGCAACAATGAAATTGGCAATTAATAATATGCAATGAGCAAATGAGCCTCCGCGGGGCAAGCCCCGCGGTATCTGAAACTTAGAGCAGTTTTTGGATCGGAGGCTCGTTCGAGAGGAAATTTATTATACCGTCTGATTTAATACCAAATCTTTGTAGG
>JAITBL010000116.1 GCA_031283575.1 Treponema sp.
CAATTACGGTTACCTCTGGGCGGCCTACACGGGCACCCACGATAACGACACCACCGCCGGCTGGTTCGACGCCCTTGACGGGGCGGATCAAAAAACGGCCGCGGCCTATCTTGACTGCGAAAGAAACGGCGCGGCCGCCGCCGCGGCCATGGTCCGCGCGGTCATGGCAAGCCACGCGGCCTACGCGATTTTTCCTATACAGGATATTCTTGGCCTGGGTTCCGAAGCGCGTATCAACACTCCCGCAAGCTGCGGCGCGCACAACTGGTCCTGGCGCTTAAGCGCCCTGCCCACGGCGGAAACCGCCGAACACTTTGCCGCCCTCTCCGCCCTGTACTCGCGGAAACCAGCCTTGTAAATTAATTTTTAGCTGCGCGGCGGTTTTACCGCGCGGACCAGCATCACATCCCCGAAGCCGAAGCGTTTTGCCAAAAAATCCAGCGGCTTTTTGAGCCGCCGCGGTCCCGCTCCCGCGGCAAGGCCGCCCCAGGTAACTGTTTTTTCCGGCGGCAGACCCGCCTGTACAAGAAGCAGGCGAAGCGTCTTTCCTGAAAAAAGATAAAGATGATCGAAGATCGCGCTTCGCCACGCGCCGCCGAAAATTTTCGACTGCAGGCCGTCAATATTCGGCGTGGTAATAAAACAGCGCCCAAGCGGTTTAAGAACGCGGAAAATTTCCCGGACAAACGAAGCGGGATTGTTGAGATGTTCGATAAGGTGCGACGCGAGCACGGCGTCAAAACTGTTTTCGGGAAAACGGTTTTCTTCCAGCGGAAGGGAACTTACCGTCAATCCCTTTTTGCGGCAATGTTCCGCCTGCGCCGGGGAAATCTCGACGCCTTCCGCAATCCAGCCCCTGCCGGCGAGCTTTGAAAGCAGAGCGCCGGTGGCGCAGCCTATATCAAGCAGCCGGGCTTTTTCGCCGTTGGGGGCGGCGCGGGCAAGCAATTCCCTTTCCAATTCAAAAAAACCGGCGTCGCTTAACGCCTGTTCCTGCAAACGCAGAAACGCCGCCTCGTTCGCAATTTCGTAATTGAGGTACGCCTCCGTGTCCGCGCCGCTTTCCGTTTCCTGTCCGCGCACTCCGTAGCGGCGCGCTACCGCCCGCGGATCAGGCTGGGGATTGATCTGGACAAGGCCGCAGCGGGCGCAGCGCGCATAGGCGAAAAAGCCTTCTTCGCCCGCGCTGCAGCGGTAGTGGGGAATAAAGCGATCCCCGCCGCAGAGGGCGCAGGGTACTTTTACGGCGCTTTCTTCGACAAGCGGCGTGGACCAGGTCTTTACGGGCATACGTTCGCCTCCCGCCGCAGAGCGCGGACTCCGCGGAAAAACCGGCGGCGCGCCGCGGGGCGGAACACGCTACTCAACGTTCAGGCGGTAGCTTGCCATGCGGGAATTTTCGGCAATGTCGCGGACTTCTATCACCAGATTTATCTGGCCGCGGCTGAGCCGCAGTTCGCCCAAACCAAAGCCCAGGCCGTCGTACACTTCCGACGAGGGAACAAGGGCGTTCCGGTACACCATGCGCCTTCCGTCCCTGGCCGTCAGAGTTTCAAAACTCAGCGCCCCCGATTCAACGCCGTTTACCGAACAGATGATGCGGTTGGGCGCCAGAATCTCTCCTGCGGCCTCTCCGTCGTCGGCGTTGACAAAAACCGAATAGAGACCCTGGGGAAGGCGGTTTGACTGGGCGGGGTTAATGAGGGTTCCCGCCGCGTTGCGCAGCGTTACCTGGTGTATTGCCGGCGGCCGCAGATCTTCGAGGCTGGAAATAATGATCGCCGGATTGATCCAGCGCCGTTCACGGCGGTCGTAGAGGGCGAAATAAAATCCCTGACGGCTTGTCCAGCCGCTTGTTCCGGCCTGGGCAATGACCGTTTCCTTTCCCACAATGGCCGGAATCCCCCCGCCGGGCTGTTCCTCAAATCTTCCGTAGAGCGCGACAAGGTTGTCGCCGTGATCGAGGGCGGCCCAGGCGCCCAGCGGCGAGGGAAAAGTCGCGGCGTTATTGGCGGGGTCGTGATAAAAAACCAGCTCGCCCACGTCGGCTGGAAGCACCGTACCCGACGCGGCAAAGGTGTCGCCCATGGCGGGCTTCCCCAAATCGCCGCTGCCAAAGTTGGCGACGATTTTTCCCTCGCGGGTAGGCCATTCTATGGCGGCGAGCGAAAGTACGCTAATGACGTACAGGGCGGCAAGGCAGATTTTTTTCGTCATGGGCTACCTTTTGTCCAGATTAAAAGACGCCAGCGTCATGCCGCCCCCCAGAACAAGCTGCTTTCCGGAGCGCGAAAGAAACGCCGTGTCGCTTTTGAAAGGCACGGTGAGCAGTTCCTTGCCGGGTAACTTGAGGGCGGTAAGGTACTTTTCGCCCGGGGGGCCGGAACTGATGTAGAAAAAAAGGCCGTCGTCCCCGCCGGTGTCAAAAGCTTCTATTTTGCCGGAAACGGGAAAGGTTGTAAGCGTCCGTTCCCCGACGTCAAAAATTCCCAGCCCCGCTTCCTGTTCAAACACTACTTTTTTTTCGCCGTCAATAAAGGCGATGTAGACTTCGCGCCTAAAGCCCTCGCCCTGAAGAAAATCGTGAAAGGTGATACGGTAATCCCGGTCGCTGTACCATTCAAGAAAAATAAAACGCTGCTTGTCCACTCCGCAGACCAGGGCAATCTTTGATCCGTCGGAAGAAAGGCGGCAGCCGGCGATTACCGGAATACGCGAAGCGCCCGGGGCAAAAGAGGGAAAGACCTGTTTCCCTTCGCTGTCCAAAAGATCGATTGTTCCGTCAAGGCTTCCGGCAAGGACGTATCCCCCCGCCGCGTCCAGACAGGTAAGGGGCGCCTCAAAATCATAGATCCAGAGTGTTTCGCCCGTTTCGTCCAGTTCTCCCAGTGAGGCCTGATCCTTGCCTATCAAAAAGATCCTTCCGTCCAAAAAAAAAGGATAGCCCCAGGGCTCGTCGAGGGTCAATTCATTCCCCGTACGGGGATTGGTGATCACGATGCTTTTTGGGGCGCTTTCATATTCGGACCAGTACCACGGGGTAAGGGAAACGATCCCTTCCTTCTCGCGGTTAAGCGCCAGCGCGCCCTGTTCCGTCACGTAGCCAAAACGGTTTCCCAAAAAGAACGGAAAGAGCCGCGCGCCCGAAACCGCTTCTTCCTCCCCGTCCAGACTGACAATCCAGTTGTTGGTAAGTATCGTTTCGCGCGGCGCCGGCTGGGCGGCAAACACGATGTAGGCAATAAAAACAACAATCGCGATGATGATAAAGTAAATCTGCCGTTCTTTTGCCATACGTCCCCTGTTCTGTAATACATTTTTCGAATATTGTTTTACTATACAATGAAGCGGCAGTAATCGTCAACTTCCGCTTTAGTGGAACGTCACTTCCGCTTTAGCGGAATGTGTCTACTTCCGCTTTTAGCGGAACGTGTCAATTTCCGCTTTCAGGAGGAATTTATGGACTTGCAAACGCTTTTTGAGGCCGCCCGAAAGGCCGCCGAAGCCGCCTACGCTCCCTACTCGCATTTTCGGGTGGGCGCGGCGCTTTTGGCTTCCGACGGCGCCGTTTATACCGGCTGCAATGTGGAAAACCGCTCCTTCGGCCTTACGATCTGCGCCGAACGCAGCGCCCTCGTGAGCGCCGTCAGCGCGGGCCGGCGCTCGTTTACCGCCCTGGCAATCGCTACTCCCGATTCGGAAATCCCCGTGGGGCCCTGCGGCGCCTGCCGGCAGGTTTTGAGCGAATTTATGGCCCCCGCTTCGCCGGTCTACTTCGCCGGACGCGGCCCCGATCAGGTATCCACGACACTGGGCGTCCTTTATCCTTACGACTCCCTGCACGATCTTGCCGCCGCTCTCTCAGCGGATCCTTGAAAAGGGCGCGTATAAAGACATTGCCGGTTGGCGCTTGACATATTCTGCGGTATAGTGTACTTTTATGATATATGGAAGATGAAATACTGACCATTGACGAAGTAGCCAAGTATCTTCGTGTTTCCGAGCGCACCGTTTACGACTGGGCCCAAAAGGGCGACATCCCTTCGGGCAAGTTCGGTACGGTCTGGCGTTTTAAAAAGGGCGAAATCGAACGCTGGGTCAATAACCGTCTTTCCAACCACCGGAGCGCCGCCCACGGGTCCATCCAGGTTGAATCGATACTTTCTCCGGATCGCGTGCTCTTCCTCGATTCTCCGGTCAAGAAACAGGCGCTTACCGTACTGGCGGAAAACCTTGCCGCCGCCTCACAGGTAAAAAACAAAAGCGAACTTGTCGAAGAAATTCTGCGCAGGGAAGAATTGATGAGCACCGCCATAGGACGGGGCATCGCCATTCCCCATGTCAGGCTTGCCTCGGTGACGGACCTTGTGGTTTCGGTGGGAATCAGCAAAGCCGGTATCGCCGATTTTCAGAGCCTCGACGACGAGCCGGTGCGCCTGATCTTTATGATCGCCGCCGCCTACAACCAGCACGCCTACTACCTGCAGACCCTGTCCTTTTTCAGCGCCCGCCTTAAAAACAGGGAACTCCGCGCCGCCCTGCTCGAGGCGGACAGGGCCGCCGATGTCTACAAACTGCTCGCCAAAGTGTAGGTTTTGCTCAGGGTAAGCGGCGAATCACTCAAACAGAATGCCCAGCCATTTATCGGTCTCGTTCACTTTTTCGCCGATCATGCCCAGCTCGACGGCGGCTGTTGTTTCGGCGACCAGCCAGCGCCGCTGTTTGCCGTCCGCGTCCATGAGGGGAAAGCGGGCGCCCGCGCCCTCGATCAAAGCCAGGCCCATGGCGTGGCCGTACTCCCGCGACACCATGATCGCGGCGGAAATATCCGCCTGTTCCAGAATGACTGCCCAAAGCATGGCCCGCGAATCGCAGTCCCCCCGGCCCTCGCGGGCGGCGCTTATCAGATTGACAAAATCGCTTCCCATCAAATCGCGCTCGTAGCTGAACGACTGTATCCAGGCAAGGGCTTTTTCCCCGATAAGGCGCTCCTGCCGCTCCCGCGTTTCCAGCCGGTTTTCGCCGGTTCCGCCGCCGCTCCGTTCCCCGTTAACCCAGCCGCGTTCCAGAACGAAGGCGGCGCTTTTAAGCCTGTCGAAAGAATCGCGGTAGACGGCGCGGTAAAAGCGCGTCCACGCCTCCTGCCAGAGCGGCGAATTCGTATAGAGCCTCAGCACGGCAAACTCGCGGTCAACAACCGCCTGGGCCGCTTCGGCGTCGCCCGCGCGAAACAGGGCCCTGCCCGCGTCAAGGGCCAGCGGTTTTTCTTCCCATTCACCGCGGGGCCAGACAAAGCTCGTTACCGGTCCCGGGGTAAAACGGTCCCCGTCGCCGCCGCAGATCGAATCAAGTATCGAAAGGTGAAGCTGATCCGCCTGTCCGGCCTCCCCGTAGGAAAGCGCGGCGAGGACGGGCTTTTGATTCGCGGCGGGCCTTGCCCCGTTGTTTTGCTTTGCGTCCAGTTCAAGCACGAGGGCCCAGCCCGTTATCAGGGGAGCGCCACGGGCACGGGAATGGGGAAATTTGAGTTCGATGAGGGCCGCCTTTTTTCCGTTATAATCGAAAAATTCGGTTTCGCCCCGGTTGGAAAGCTTTTGCCCTATTTCCTTTGCCAGATCCCCTGCGGTCTTGCCGCGGTACACGGCCAGATCCAGCGCCGCGCCAAAGGGCGACGCGAAGGAATAACTGTCGTTCCCGTCGCGGGCGGCAAGCTCGTAACCGGCCGGCGGATCAATACGGAAACCCCAGGTCGGGGAACTGAGCGGTTCGGCGCACAGGGCGGCGGCGACGGCGAGGAAACACGGTATGAGCGGTTTTCTTTTCATATATAAAAGTATACACTATCGGAAGAAGGCCGGCACAGTGCCGCCTCCTTATGAGCCGGACCATGATAAAATTTCCTGACGTCGTCTATGAAGATGAAACGATCCTCGTCCTTGACAAACCCGCCGGACTCGCCGTTCAGGGCGGCAAGGGCATAAGCGTGTCGCTGGATGATCTGCTCCGTTCCCGCGATCCGCGCCCCCTCCTCGTACACCGGCTCGACCGCGATACTTCGGGGCTGATTCTCTGCGCCAAAACGGCCAAAGAAGCGGCCCGCTGCGCGCTTGTTTTTGCCGGCGGCGCGGCGGAAAAACGTTACCTCGCCGTCTGCGCGGGAGAGCCGCCCCCGCGCGGAACCATCGCCGCCGACATCGAAATCCGCGGCAAGCGGAAAAACGCCCTTACCGCGTACCGGCGGCTCGCGGCGGCCTCCCTCGCGGCGGAACCTGGCGGCCGCTGCGCCCTGCTGGAACTTGCCATAGCCACGGGCCGCATGCACCAGATACGCCGCCATCTGGCCGCCTCGCACTGGCCCGTTCTGGGCGATGACAAATACGGAGACTTCGCCCTCAACAAAGCCCTTAAAAAAAACGCCGGCCTCCGCCGCCTTCTTCTCCATGCCCACAGCCTCCGCTTTCCCGCTTCAGACGGCGGCGTCCTCGAGCTG
>JAITBL010000131.1 GCA_031283575.1 Treponema sp.
ACGCCGCTCTGGCTCGACAGCGCCGTGGAGAGGATGAAGCAGATGCTTCTTTTGGATCTGGAAGAACAAACGCTCGAAGAACAGCGGCGCAGGCTCGACCATGAACTGCGGATAACCACGCAGCGGGTAAATCTGTTCGAGAAGATCAAAATTCCCGAAACCCGCGAGAACATCAAAAAAATTCAGGTGTACCTGGGGGACCAGCAGACGGCGGCGGTAGTCCGCGGCAAGATCGCCAAACGGGGCATGGAGAAGGCGTCATGAACACTCATCCGACGAACGTAGTGAGGAGGTTCCCCTCATGATTGTACCCATGAATAAGGTGTCCCTCGTCGTCATGGACAAGGAGAAAGACAGCGCCCTGGAAGCCCTGCGGGATCTGGGAGTTCTGCATATCGAACATAAAAGCGTTCAGTCCGACGGCATTACACGTTTGACCGAACAAAAAATCCGCGCCGAAAACGCTCTGGCGCTGCTGCGTCAGGCGGAAGACGCCGCGAAAAAGCAAAAGGAAAAAGGCGGGTCTTACGGCGGCGCCGATCCCGTAGCGGAAATTCTCGCGCTGGGCGAAGCGCAAAAAAACCTTAAAGAAGGGATACTCTCCCTGGGCCGCGAGAGGGCGCGTCTGGAAAAGTGGGGCGACTTTGATCCCGCCGCCTTCGCGGAACTCGCCGAAAAGGGCGTCGCGCTGGTTCCCTACGAGTTGACGCCGCGGGCGTACGAAGCGGCGGCGGACGCGCCGCTTATTGTTCTTGCGAAGGACAAGGGCTCGGTCAGGGTCGTGTCGGTGGGCGGCGAACTGGACGGCGAAACTCCCTTTGCCGTGGGCGAAAAATCACTCTCGGACATTGACCGCGCCCTCGCGCGCGGCCGCGCGGAACTGGCCGCTTCGGACAAAAAGCTCCGTGAACTGCTGCCGGCAAAGGCGGCGGTCGAGGAAACGCGCAAAAAAATTCTGGAACAGCTTGAGTTTGAAACCGCGCGGGCGGAAATGGAAAAACTGGAGGCCTACGAGGAAGCGCCCGCCGATTTTTCTTCCCGCACCGTTTCCTGGATAAGCGGTTTTGTGCCGGAAGAAAAGCTCGGCGTGCTCAAACGGGGCGCCGCGGAACACGGCTGGGCCCTGCTCGCGGACGAGCCGTCGCCGGACGATCAGGTTCCCACGCTGCTAAAAAACGGCAAATTCGCCAGCCTGCTCAACCCGTTAACGGATTTTCTCGAAGTGGTCCCCGGCTACAACGAGGTGGATATTTCACCGTTTTTTCTTTTCTTCTTCTGCATTTTCTTCGGCATGATCTTCGGCGACGCGGGTTACGGGGCGCTGCTGTTTCTGGCGGGTATTGTCTCGCTTGTTAAAACCGCGAAAAAAGGCCCGCCGGTCATGTGCAAGCTGCTCGTGCTGCTGGGTTTTTCCAACCTGCTCTGGGGCGTATTGACCTGCTCATGGTTCGGTATTGACGCGGTAAAACTTCCCGAATTTTTGCAAAAGATTTCGCTCCCCCTCATCTCCAACGTAAGCGCCGCCGCTTCGGAGCGGGGCAAGAGTCTGGTTCAGCAGAATCTTATGATTTTCTGTTTTTCCCTGGCGCTTATACATCTTTCGATTGGACACATTCTGGCGATCATCAAAAACAGATCGCTTCGGGCCCTCGCCGGCGTGGGTAATATCTGCATGCTCGCCGGCATGTACTTTATCGTGATTTCCCTTATCGCCAGTAACGCCTACCGGCAGATTCCCCTCTACATGGCCGCGGTCTATGTGTTTGCCGCGGGCTTTGTTCTTAACTTCATCTTTGGAAATTATGAGGGAAGCGTGGGCCGTTCGGTACGGGAAAGCTGTGTCAACATTATTTCGGTTATTCTGGGAATAGCCAATATTTTTTCCGACATCATGAGCTACATCAGGCTTTGGGCGGTGGGTCTGGCCGGCGCCGCCATCGCTTCGACCGTTAATTCGCTTGCCGGCCCGCTCCTGGGGCATTTTGTTTTGTTTTTCGCGGGCGGGATACTCCTTGTCTTTGGCCACGGCCTCAATATTGTTCTTAACGTACTTTCGGTGCTCGTTCACGGGGTACGTCTTAATACACTGGAATTTTCCGGACACGCTGGTTTAACCTGGTCCGGATTCGCATACAAGCCGTTTTCAAAACGGGTAATAAAAGAAGCGGAATAGGAGTCAGCTATGAATTTAGGTTTACTGGGCGCGGGTCTTGTTATGGGTATCAGTGCCGTAGGTTCGGCAATCGGCATAGGCATAGCCGGTCAGGCGGTTATCGGCGCGTGGAAGAAGTGTTATATTGCCAACAAGCCTTCTCCGGCGACTCTGCTGGTTTTCGGCGGAGCGCCCCTGACGCAAACCTTCTACGGATTTATTTTGGGCCTTCTCTTTATGAAACCCGCGGCGGCCGCGAACCCCGACAACGGTTCCCTCTATCTTGGCATGGGTCTTGCCGCGGGTTTCGCCATAGCTTTTTCCGCGATTGCCCAGGGCAAGGCGGGAGCGGCCGGAGCGGACGCGACCGGTGAAACCGGCAAGGGTTTTGCCAACTACATGATGATCGTGGGTATCTGCGAAACCGTAGCCATTTTCGCGATGGTGCTTTCGATGATCAGTCTGGGGTAAAAAAACAATTTCCCGTACCGTTGCCATAGGCGCGATCGCCGTCGGCGGCGACGAGCCGGTGCTGATCCAGACCATGTGGAAGGACAAGCTTCTTCCGCGCGATCTGGAAGGCGAAGCCGGCGTCGCCGTTATACGGCGCATCGAAGGGCTTTCGCGCCTGGGCTGCGGCCTCCTTCGCTTTGCCGTTCCCGATGAGGAAGCGGCCGATACGCTCGGCGCGCTCGCCTCGCGGGTTTCAATGCCGCTCTGCGCCGACATCCACTTTGACTACCGTATCGCGTTACGCTGCCTCGACTGGCCCATTGCCAAGCTCCGCATCAACCCCGGCAACATCGGGAGCCGAGACCGTGTGGCGGCGGTCGCCGAAAAGGCCGCCGCCAAAGGCGTGCCGGTGCGTATCGGGGTGAACGCGGGAAGCCTTCCTCCGGCTTTACGAAAGCGGATGGAGGAAGGCGGGATCGACAGGGCCGAAGCCCTGGTTGCCGCCGCTCTGGACGAACTGGCGGTTTTCAGGGAACTTGGTTTTTCCGCCGCCGTCGTATCAATGAAAGCCTCGGGAATTGCCGATACTATAAGGGCAAATACGGTTTTTCGGGAGCAAAGCGATGTTCCGCTCCATATCGGGGTGACCGAAGCGGGACCCCTTACGGCGGGAACCGTACGCAATACCGCCGCCCTGATTCCCCTGCTCGCGGCGGGAATCGGCGACACGGTGCGGGTATCGTTAAGCGACACCATGGAAAACGAGGTGATTGCCGCCGCCGAGATTTTGAACGCGGCGGCTGAATTGGCAAAACTGCCGTCGGGTCAAAACGCGCCTTCCGGCGCGCGGGCGGCGGAGCGGCTCCGGCGGCCCGTGGTCACCGTCGTTTCCTGTCCGCGCTGCGGCCGCGCCGGTTTTGACACGCACGGTTTTACCGCGCGCTGGCAGGAACGGCTCTACGCGCTGGGAAAGCGGGTAACGATTGGCATTATGGGCTGCGCGGTCAACGGGCCCGGCGAGGCCAAACACGCCGACCTCGGCATTACCGGAGCGGGAAACAGGGTGCTGCTCTTTGCCCACGGCAAAGTGATACGCGCCATCGACAAGGCGGAAGCGGACGAGGCGTTTGGCGCGGCGCTGCGCGAACTGCTTGCCGGCGAGTGATCCGCGAATGACGGCTCAAGAACGCGGGGAAGAAGAATAGGTACCACGAAGGAACACCAAGTAAACCGCTGCGCGGTCAATCAGAAAGCACAAAGGTGAGAGCCTCCTCTTCCTTCGTGCGCCTTATGCGCCTTTGTGGTTAAAAATTCTTAAACAGTACTTTTAGCTGTTACATGGTAATAGAGGGAACGAAAGTGAAAACATTACGGAATTCTTTCGCGGTAAAAAAACGTTCGCCGAAGATTTTACGGACAGCCGTTTTCCTCATCGTGTTTTTCGTATTCGCCGTTTCTTTCCCGTCCGCCCAGGAACGGCCCCGTTCCGACTGGTGGTTTACCCTGGAGCAGGGTAAAAACCATTTCCGAAGCGGCGCGTACGGGGACGCCCTGCGCAGTTTTGAGGCGGCCCGGGAAGCGCGTAAAACCCGCTATGCCAAAATGGAAAAAGACCTCATCACCGTACTTTCGATTCACGAAGTCCGGCGGCTGGGGGACGATTTGGCGCTTCTGGAAACCTATATACAAAAACAGTACCGTGTCGAGGCCGCCGGCGCCCTCAGGGAACTGTACTACCGCGTTCCCCGCGAATCGCTCGGCAATTCCTCGCGCAGGGCCCTTGCGGAACTCGCCCGCCTTAAAGCCTATCCCGAAGCGGAATACTGGATTGGCGAAACCTACCGTGTTGAAGGGGAGCTTTTGATCGCCCTTCGCCAGTATCAGAAAGCCTATGACGATCGTTCCCTGCTCGAAACAAAGGGCTTTGAAACCGAGATACTCTACAAAATTGCCGATACGCGCCTTCTCCGCCAGGAATACGCGGAGATGGCGATCGCCCTGGAAAACATTCTTGAAAATGATACGCTCTGGTCGCGGGAATCTTTTCAAAAATCCAACATGCTGAAGAGTCTGGAACAAAACGGGGTCAACCGCTTCCTCGTTCTTTTCAGGCATAATGCCGCCGGCGTCGAAAGGGCTCACCGACAGCTGGGCATGTACTACTATGCTTCGGGCCGCCATAGCCGCGCCGAGGAACACCTGCTCTTCAGCTTTTTGATCCAGAATACGCTTGTTATCGAAGCCCTTAAACGTGACCGCTATGACTACAATTTTTCAAACCTTTCCGCCCTGCTTCGAGACATTGCCCCGCGGCGGGATCTTTCGGCCTACCTTGAAGAGGCCGAATACTTTAGAACCGTCTACTATCTGGCCAATTCCCTCTACGGCAACAACCGCCGCGCGGCGGCCCGCGAACTGTGGGCATTTCTTGAGGATTCGGGCCCTCCCGAATGGCGGGCGCGGGCGGCCTCGCAGCTCCTCAATCCTGTCCTTGAACGTCCCGCCGCCGCGGACCGTTCAGGAAACCGCTGAGTACGATTGATTCGTTGATTGATTGATTGAACGAAGATACGGGCAGTCACCCGTCCGGGCCTTTGTTTTTACGCGCCTTCGTGCTATTATAAGCGGGGGAGCGGTATGAACAGGATTATTCTTAAAGCCGAAGATCTCGACGGGTTTCTTGCCGAAAACGACAAGTCCAATCTGCTTAAAATGGATACCTACTACCGCGAGGCCCTGGCCTGTTTTAACATTCTTTCGACGACCCGTCTTGCCGCCGAGCGGAAACGCGAGGAAGACAACCTTATCCGCCTCTACAATGATATGGGAAACCTTATGCAGGAAATCTGCGGGAACGAAAAGGGCATTGAGGTTTATTCTTTCACCACCCCCCAGGAAAGCCATTCCGAAGCTTCCCGCGTTATCGCAAAACTGCGCGACTATCGTACGGAGCACGAGGAATTTGTTTACTACATCCAGCGGGCCTATGAGATGCTTTTCAAACTTGCCTACGGCGGAACTCCGGCGTCAAATAAAAATTACCTGCTCGTGCGGACGCCGGTGAATGTACCGGTACAGAATTACGCGATTCACAAGATCAACAATATTGATTCGATGATCGAAAATACGGTAATGTGCGTTATGCTCCGCGGCGCCCTGCTGCCTTCGATGATTCTTTCCAAGGAAATCGAGGAATATTCTTCCCACGCCTATGTAACGCCCTTTGCGCTTTTTAAAATTAACCGTGACGATTCAAAACACGAAAACGACATGGAGTATATTCTCGACCTTGATCGATCGTACTTCAGGCTCGCCGATCTTGACGGCAAAGACCTTATCTTTGCCGATCCCATGAACGCCACCGGCGGCAGTCTGGTTACCGTGATAAAGTATCTGCTCGACGAAGGGGTAAAACCAAAGTCGGTCCGTTTTTTTAACGTTATCGCGGCCCTCAAAGGCGCCCTGCGGGTTGTAAGGGCTTTGGACAACTGCAGCGTTTACACGCTCTGGATGGATCCGGTACTCAACGAGCTTGCCTACATTTTACCGGGTCTCGGCGACGCGGGCGACCGCATTAACGGCCGTGACGAAACGGAACGCCCCCGGAACATCATCCAGCTCGTTGCCGACTACGGTTCCAATATCGCGCAGCTGTACCGCGAACAGCTGCGCGAAATCGAGGACACCGTGCTGGGAAAGGTAAGGGCGTGAAAGGGCCTTTTTCCCTGTTTTTGCGGACAGCGGCGTTTTGCCTGCTGGCCCTGTGCGTTTTTTCCTGCGCTACCAAAGCCGCCGAGGCCGAGGAGTATTACGCCCTCGGCATGGCGTACTTTGATTTGGAAAAATACGCCGAAGCGGAAAAATGGTTCGCCCGCGCCCGCAACGCGAACCGGACCAGGACCGCTTCCGAATACAACCTGGGCCGCATCGCGTTTGAAACGGGCCGCTACGGGGAAGCGGCGGCGCATTTTGAAAAAGTGCTAAAAAAAGATCCGGATAATGTTACCGCCCTTAAAGCCGCGGCCTATACCTGCATCAAGCTGGACAGGAAGGAAGACGCGGGGGAATATTACGAAAAACTGCTGTCCCTTGTCCCGGAAAGCGCCGATGACGGTTATAATTACGCCCTTGTCTTACTGGCCCTGGAAAAGGCGGAGGAAGCGGAAGCGGTTCTTCTTAAATACAACAGCGAAAGCGCCGGTTCGCTGCTTCTCCTTGCCCGCGCCCGCAAGGCGCAGGGCAGGGTCGAAGCGGTAGACGATTACCGCGCAAGCCTGGAAAAAGCCGATGATCCGGCGGTCCGTTTTGAGTACGCCGAAGTTCTGGAACAGCAGGAACTTTTTGCCCGCGCCCTGGAAGAATACCGCGCCGTTTCCGCCTCGTCCGCCGCCAATAAACCCGACGCGAAGCTGGTTGCGTTCAGTATCGGGCGGGTGCTCCTGAAAGCGGACCCTTCGGAAGCGGCGGCGATGACGTCGATCAGCGAAGCGGTCAACGCGGGTTTTGCCGACAGGGAAGCCCTGGAGGATCTGCTCACGCTCAATATCAGCGAAGCGCAGAAAGAAGAAATCAGAAGACTGATAAACCTTGCCGCGGACGATTAAAAAAAGAAGTCAGAACGTCACCATGAGGGTGGTGCCGCAGCTTAACTGCATGGCGGTTTCTTTGGTGGTGGTATTATGATCAAAGCTCACTTTCGCAAAGCCGGTAAGCGTAAGTTTTCCCAAAACACGAACCACCGATTCATGCCCCAGCATAAACGAATAAACCGTATAGTCATCAAGGCGTTCAATATAAAATTCAAATGACTCGCGTATGATTCTTTCGTGTTCGCTCGCGGCCAGATCGTTGATCGCGGGAAGATAATTTTTACCGGCGATTTTGTTCATGCCGTTTTTGTAAAGCGTTCCCAAAAGCGTCTTTTCGCGGGGAATGTTCCAGTAAAGACCGGCCCCTTCGGTCCAGCCCGGCGTCGAGGCGGTAAAGGTGTTGGTTAAGGACAGTTCGGCGCCCTTAAAGCCCCAAAAGCCCAGGTTCTGTTCCGCCTGAACGCGCCATACCGGATCTTCGTTTTTGGGAAAAGAAAACACTCCCGCGATAGAATGGCGCAGTTCATCATTCTGATAAAGCTTTATTTTCGGGTAAGAACCCATAGCGCCGAAAAGATTGATTGCGGAAAATCCCAGGGAAGCGGTATAGGTAAGCACGTCGATCCTTGTATCAAGGCGCTGTTCCATGGTCCGGTCAATTTGCCCCTGAAAGTTTACCGGAACAACAAGCGAAGCCAGATCATAGCGTTCGGGGAAAACAAGCGACAGCGAAAGCAGTTCGCCAAAACGCGAATTTTCGACGCTGATGTTTTTATCGTAGGAAGAGATCGTCCTGTCCATGGCGTCGTCCAGGCGGGAACTGAAAAGCGCGTAAACGGGAAGCTGCGCCCACAGGGGGCCTGAATCTTCAAGGCTGTCTTTCCACTGGATCATGTCGGCGTTCAAATCGCTTCCCGCGTAAAAGACCGTGCGCCGGAAAGTCCGCTCCGTCCGCAAAACACCCTTGACCGGTCCCGCCGTAAAAGGAAGATCGACGCGGCCCGTTGATCGGGACTGGGTTGATTCAAGCGGCAGCGAAACGAAACTTGTCCCTTCAAAGGAAAGATCCGCGCCCAGGGGCGTACGGTTTACCGAAAAGCCCGCCTTTCCGCCGGCGTCACGGCTTTGTATGACGCTGTTTGAAAAACCTTTCCCCCGGTCGGGAAGCATGGGCAGCCAGCTTTTTGTCCAGGTTTCCGCGTAATTGGGCAGCCATTCCGTGATCTCCGTGTTTTTTTCCAGATACGCCACATTTCCTTCGAGCGAAAATCCCGGGTGTCCGTTGAGGACGGGGGTAACGCCGGCGGACGCGTTCCAGTTTCTGCGAAGCCGCTCGTGTTCAAAATAGATTTTTGACTGTCCCTGGGCGTGGAGCAGGGTTGAAAGCGAAAAGGAAAGATCGTGGTTCACCATTTCATTCTGCGGCGAACTGTCGAAACTTTCCGATACGCCCAGTTTTCCAAAGGCGCGGGAGATACCGTGGCCCGCGCTCCACCAGGAAAGATCGTTTGAGTTGGTCAGGGACAGTCGGCCCGTGATCTTCGTATCGAAAAGCGTAAATCCGCCCGTGGATCGGGACTGAAAACCGGCAAAATTTTCCGCGTCGGAAGTAAAAGGATCGCCGCGCATGCTTGTTTCGAGCGCCGTATTGAAGGAGAGCACGGAAAGAACATCCCGGTCGCCAGATTTGATCAACGCTTCGCTGTGGTTCCATTCGAGGGTGGTTCCGGCGTTGACGCGGTAGGCGGGGGCGGGATCTTCAAGACAGATTTCGTCGATGTAGAAAGAACCGCCCACCGCCGCCGGCGCTTCAAAAAAGGCGGCAATGTATCCCGACCGGCCGTCGACGGCAAAGTCTTCGTCTCCCGAATTCTCCCGCAGGGCCCGCGAACGGTAATGAATCGAAGCGGGGTATTCGTTTCCGTCAATACGGACGCGCCGGTTACCCGTGTATTCGATTTCAACAAGGCGCCAGCCGCCGTTGAGTATTGCGGCGTTGGGAAGGTCAACTTGCAGGGCGGTTCTGTTGGGATCGCCCCAGGAATCGGGCCCGCGGGAGACAACAAAATGAAAAGTGGAGCCGTCGGGAAACGCATTTCCCTTGATATAAAAACTCAAGGTACGGTAGGTGGAAAGGGGAATGGCCGCCGTCCTGCCGTCGGCGCCGGCCGAGAACGGGGAGGTTTTATTTTCCCATTCGGTCTGAAGTACAAAATTGGCGCCGCTGCTGTGAAGTTTGTCGATGCGGCTGTTGTGCAGATCGGAGCGGACTTCGGCTACCCTTACACCGGCCCATAAGCCGGAGCTTGTTGAATCATCGGCCGCGCGGATTTCCTCACTGCTGTTAATGGTTATCGCCCGCCAGCTTGCCCCCATGACGTAGGGCTTTGCCACAAGAACCCGTCCGGAAAGCTTTTGTGATGAACTCGTATTAATGACAATAACGCGCAGGTGGGTGGCGTTTTGCAGCTTGCGGCGCATTTCTTCGTTGAGATGAATAATTACGTTGCCGTTGTTTATCCATCCGCCGGGAATGGAAGAGACGGAGCCGTTATAAACCTCTTGTTCCACGATAAGGGAAGGATTTTCCGCGGCAACCGAACCTTCGGCGGCAAGGCTGCCGAACTGCATCACCACCTGTATCTGATGCCCGCTGATCTGATAAAAGCGCATGGGGACGACTATGCCCTTGGCCCGTTCCAGCAGCCCGCTGTCCGCTCCGAGGGGAACCTCGAAGCCGGTCCAGTAGTAGTTAACAGGTATTTCGTCAAATTCGGCGGCGAAGATATCCATGCCGGCGTCGCGGGCGGGGTAGGGCCCTTCCATGCCCGAAACGACGGGTGCGGACCAGTCGATGTTTTCCATCGACGACGATCCGAACATATCGGCCTTGCGGTAATTGCGATAGACAAGTCCGTTGCGCGTACCATAGCCGAGATCGAAATAATCTGGGTCGGTGATGGGCCTAGTTGATTTAACCGGCGCTTCCGAAATAAAGCCGGAACCGGTCGAAACGCCCATGACGATTTCCGAGTTGCCCTCCATGCCGGCGACACGGTAGAGGCCGGTGGTGTCGGGCTGTTCGTAGCCAAGCCCCAACGAAACGGAGGCCCTGATTTTTTCGTAATCCCAGGCGATTTTACCGCCGAATCCCACCGTGCCCGGACTGGCCGCTCCTTCCTCGGTGTAGGCCTCCTGCGAAATGTTCCAGCGCAGCCCCAGGGCGGCTTCCCAGCTTACGGGCTTTTCCGCGTCGTAGTGGGTAATGCCGACGCCGGCGGCAAGACTCCCCAGCCGCCGGTCTTCGCTGCGTTTCAGGTAACTGATACGGATCACTTCGTTAAACCCCACCGGACTTGCCAGCGTTACCGTTCCGCTTACCGGATCAAAACTTACCTGCGAATCCATAATACCGCCGCGGTACACCTGCACCGATCCCGGCACAACGTCGGTTCCGATATTGTAAGCGCCCGCGGGACCGTAGTTGGTAAAACGTATGCGGAAATCCTCGGTAAAACTCTGCTTGCCCGGAAGATATATTTCGGGAAACAGATCAAGGGGCCACCTTGATTCGGGCGAACGGCGGTCGGACGTTCCGGCCTGGAACAGCTCGTAAATCCCGCGGCTGGAACTGTCGCCGGTGAGCGTGTAGAGCGAAAGATCCAGTGAAAGGCCGAGGGTGTTGACCGCGAGCAATTCGTAGCCGCTGATCCGCTCTCCGGTGGACAGCCGGATCAGCGCGGCGTCGCTTGTCGAATCCGAGGGGGCCTGGTAACGGCTCTGCCGTTCAAACGGGGAAAAAGTTCCCGGCTCGTAAATGACCAGCGCGTTTTGGCCGCCGATCAAAACCGTTTGGGGAGAGACGATGCTGCCTCCCGGCTGGGGGTAGGAAGTAAGAAGAGTCGAACCAAAATAATTTTGAACGTCTCCCAAAAAAGTACCCGTACCGCCGGTATAGGTCCCCAAAGCATAGCCGCCGCCGCCTTCGTAGTACACCGCCGCCATGCCGGAGGGCTGGCGTACCAGTTCGAGAATTCCCTCGCGCGAGCTGACCGCGTACTCGCTGGCCCTGGCAAGCCGCCACCTTTTTCCGCCGCCGGAAAAAGGGCCGTCCTTATCCTCAAAATAAACCCTCACTTCGCCGGCGATGTTCGCTTTCGGCAGCACGAACGATCTTCCCCGCAGGGGATTGTCGGGCGTCATGCTGGAATACGAGCGTTCGCGGTCGCCGACAAAGGTCCGTTCCTCGCGGGCCGCGGCGTCGTAGCGGATCAGGGCGTGGAACTGGGTCGTTTCGGAACCGAAGCGGCCGTAGGCCCCGAACGAGGATTTTGAGTCGCCCCCCAGATCGAGATAGGGGAAGACGGGAAAATCAAGGCCGGTGTTTCCCACGCCGACATACTGAATCGTCTCGCCCGGCAAACCCTGATATCCGGCGCGGTAGGTGTTGAGATCGTAATCGTCGAGAAAACTGACTTCGAGAAACCACCTTTCGCGCAGCCACAGGGAGAGGGTTAAATCGGCCTCCTGGGTAAAGAGCAGCGGCGAATCGTTTGATTGGGGAGCGGCGCCCAGGGGGGAAGAGGCAAAACCCCAGTTGAGGCTCAGGGAGGCTTTCCAGTAGCCGCTCATAAAAAGGGAAACTTCGGAATCCCCCAGCCCCATGTTAAAAAGTTCGGAACTCGCTTCTTCGGCAATTTCGCGGCGGTGGCGCTCCGTTCCTGTTTCGGATGTGTTTAAGGCCCGCCGGGCCGACTCCTCGTCCTGGGCCGGTAACGGCAGCGCGAGAGTCAATAAAACAAGGGTAAGGTACGCCGCAGGGAGGCACCTTCGCAAAGCCGCCATTCCGTTATATACTATTATCGGAATTATGATCGTATCGATGATTCAAATGCTCTTCGAAATACCCGATGTGGGAAGTATCAAGGACAAGAGGCGGGTGGTAAAGTCGATTAACGACCGGCTCAAGGGACGTTTTCACCTTTCCGCCGCCGAGGTTGATCTGCAGGATTCGCTGCGCTTTGCCCAGATCGGCGCGGCGCTGGTTTCCAACTCACGGGTTTTCGGCGAATCGGTCTTGCAGAAGGCCTTTAAAATGGTCGAAAATGAAGCGCCGGTGCGGATTCAGAATCTTGAAATTCATTCGGAGGAATTTTAAATGTCAAAGTATCTTTCTTTTTTTACGGCGCTTCTCTGCGGCGTTCTGGCGTTTTCCTGCATAGGTACTTCCACAACCATGACCCTTAACGGCGACGGATCGGGAACCGTCACCCTCGAGTACCGGCTCTCCCGCGAGCTGGGCGGGATGGGGGAACAGGACGGCAACGCGGGGGAACCGCCGCTGCCGGTGGGCCGGAAGGACGTGGAACGGACCGTTGCCCGCATCGGGGGGCTGCGCCTTGATTCGTACCGCGAAAGCCGGACCGACAGGGATTATGTGTATACGTTTACGATTTCCTTTGACCGAAAAGAAGCTCTGGAAACGCTGATGAACAACAACACGGGCCAGGGGTTCAGCCTGAAAGACCGCGGGATCACGATGATACTTCCCCTTGCGGAAGAGGATTTTACGCCGTTTGATCCCCTGGACGAATCGGCGGCCCAAATAATTCCCGCCCTGGAAGGCTATGATTTTTCCGTTGTTTATAATCTTCCGGCAAAGGCTTCCGTCGTCTGGAAAAACGCGCGGGGCGGCGTACTCGACGCCGGGCCCGGCGTCTGTGAAGTACAGGGAAACTCGGTACGGTATACTGTCGGCATGAAGGATCTGCTCTTTTTACAGGAACAGGTGGCCATGGAAATAAGCTGGTAATGGGCAAAAAAAATAATATTCAGCTGCCGCTTAAAATAGTCCTCACCGAAGAAGGCGCCGCCGCCCTGATACAGCAAAATATCAAGATACAGCGCCTTAAAATGGGCGACAAGTCGGAAGAGTACGGGGTGTCCATGGAGGTGCTTACCCCCGCCTTTCTCCAGCAGATGATCATGGCCGGTTACATTGCCAAGGTCGAGGTGACCGGTATAGAGCCCCTGTCGGTCCGCGCGGAAATCATGGACCTGTGCAAACTGGTTTTTCACAGCATTGTTTACCGCAATTTTGGTTTTGTCGCCCAGGAACTGACGCTTGGATCGGAGCCGGTCAAAAACTGGAATCATCTTAACCCGCAGTCCATGATCGACGAAAGAACCCTGCCCAAAGAGGGTTCGATGCAGCAGTTTTTGAAAAGCCGCGCCGATGAGTGCGCCGCCCTCAGGCGGGAACTGCTCACTCCGATCAGCGGCCGCATTACCAAAGACGAAAAACTCCAGCCCGACGAAAAAAACGTCCATATACTTCTTGCGGAAAAAATTCTTGACAGCGCGCCGCCCCTGGTGTGGTTCGTCCTCCTGAAATTCGCCGGCCCGGCAAACGGCTTTCGCAAACTGCTGGGGGAACTGCGGAACTGTGTTGACGGCTGCATAAAAAAATGCGCCGTCGCCGAATACGCGGCGTTGATGATTATGGAATTGGCCGCCAACATCGAAAATATCAATATTCAAAAAGAAGCCCGCGTCTACTATAAAACGTCCGTGTTGAATATGCAAAAAATACTCCAGGACCCCCAATTCCGCATGCCGGTTATCGCTTCAATGCGAAAAAAAAACAATCTGCTTACCTTTTCCTGGAAACTCGGCGGGGCGAGCCAGTCCATAGGCACCAGGGGAAAATTCCAGGTTACCCTGTTCGACAGCGACGCCAACTACAAGGAAACCAGGGACAGCATGGAAGCGACCAGAAGCGCCGACGCGGGGCGCTTTAACCTTTCGGAATATTATAAAAAACTCCAGAACAGCGGAAACGAACTTGAACTGGGCGTGTACTATCTTTCCTACTTCAACGAGGCCTGCGAAAAAGCGGGCATCAAATTTGAATCCATGGTGAACCAGACCCAGTATTCGGATCAAACGATCACCACGCTTTCTTTTGTCCTGTAGGAGGGTATCATTGAAAAAAATCCTGAAAAAAATCCCTTCGGCGCTGTTTGTTTTTTTTCTTGCCGCCTGTTCGCAGTCCGAGCCGGTCATCAGTTACGGAAGCCTCGAACTGGTTTATTACGAGAACGGCGGGAACCATGCCGAACGTTTTTCTTTTTTCGTGCTGCCCCAGGATGACGACGGGGTAGAAGATTTGGAAGAACTGCTGCTCTACCATGACTGGGAAGGCCTCTCCTGGCAGATCAAAAGCAAGGACTGGATCAAACAGGAAATCGACGGCAAAACCTGGATAGGAAGCAGGGCCGTCGCGATGAACGACCGGTCGCCGCTGCCCCGCGGCCAGTTCAGGGCGGTTCTTGTCGACAAGGGCGGGCGGCGTTCGGAGCGCCTGATAAGCTTTGACGCGCCCGTCCCGGGCGGCGATTTTCCCGCGCTGGAGATAAGCGGGGAACGCTACCGTATTACGTCGAGGTACCCGCGGCAGAATCTCGTGCTCTACGATAACCAGGGGAATTATCTTTCGACGGTGGCGGCTTCCGCTCTTGAGGGAAGCCTTGTGTCGCTGGATCTGCCCTCCCGCGCGGAAACGGCGGCGCTGTGGGCCCATGATCCGTCCCGCTCGGTTTCGGCCTTTACCGACGTGGTTCCCCTTCATGACTAGCCCGCCGTTAACCCGCCCGATCAAAAGCTTTGTCCTCCGTTCGGGCCGGATGAGCCGCGCGCAGTCGCGTTCGTACACGAATTCCCCGCGCTGGATCATTCCCTGCGGCGCGGCGCCGCTTGATTTGGCCGCGCGGTTCGGAAACGATCATCCCGTTACGGTCGAAATAGGTTTCGGTATGGGAACGGCCAGCGCCGAGATTGCCGCCGCCAACGCGGACCGCAACTATCTGGGAATCGAAGTTTTCAGGGCGGGAATAGGACGGCTGATCTGGGAGATCGAAAACCGCTCGCTTGAAAATATCAGAATAATTGAAGGCGACGCGGCCGAAGTTGTCGAAAAGCTGCTCGTACCGGAGAGTATCGCCGCCTTTCATATATTCTTCCCCGATCCCTGGCCCAAGAAAAAGCATCACAAACGGCGGCTCCTCCAGAAACCGTTCGCCGAATTGCTCGCTTCCCGCCTGGCGCCCGGCGGCTATGTGTACGTGGTAAGCGACTGGGAAGACTATGCCGCCGGGGCACTGGAAGCGCTGGGCGGCGTGGAAACGCTGGAAAACCCGTGGCGGGGCTTTGCCCCCGCCCAGGCCTGGAGGCCGCAGACCAAATTTGAAAAAAAGGGAATCGCGAAAAATCATACGATAAACGAAATATATTTTGTTCGCAGGGAGCGGCGGGATGGCAAACGAGACACGGGAACGGATTGAGGCGCTGGTACGGCTCATTAAAAAATACCAGGCTTCGTATTACAACGGCGAGGCGGAAATTTCCGACGCCGAATTCGATCTGCTTTGGGATGAATTAAAGGGCCTCGACCCCGGCAGCCCCGTGCTGCAAAAAGTGGGCGCCGACGATACCGGCGGCTTTCCCAAGGCCAAACACCTTATCCCCATGGGGAGCCAGGAGAAGGCGGCCAATCCCGAAGACTTTCGCGGGTGGGCAAAAAAAATGGAAGGGCGGCCGGACTTTGGGGGTTTTGTCGTCCAGTACAAACTCGACGGCGCCAGCCTGGAACTGCAGTACCGGCAGGGCAGACTGTACAAAGCGCTTACGCGGGGCGACGGAACCATCGGCGACGACATTACCGCCAACGCCCGTAAAATGCGCGGCGTGGCCGCCGACCTTAAAATGGATTTTTCGGGCGGCGTTCGGGGCGAGGTGGTTATGACCCGCGACGTCTGGCAAAAAAAATATACGGACAAGGCAAACTGCCGCAACGCCGCCAACGGCCTTATGCGCCGCAAAGACGGGACGGGAAGCGAAGATCTGCTGCTTATCACCTATGACGCCGGCGCCGAAGGCGACGACGACTACTTTGAGGACGAAGTGAAAAAGATTGCCTGGCTTAAAGAGCGCGGCTTTTTCGTTACCGGGATGAAAGAATTTTCCGGCGGCGGCGCGGTGGAAGACATTGTCGCCTACCGCGCGGAAGTCGCCGGAACGCGGGAGACTCTTCCCTTCGATATCGACGGCCTTGTGGTAAAGGACAGGAACACCGACGCGGCCGATCTGCGCCGCGCCCGCCCCGAACGGCAGATCGCCTTTAAATTCGTTCTGGAGACGGCCTTTAGCATACTGCGCCAGGTCGAGTGGAGCGAATCCGGCGCGATCTATACGCCGGTCGGAATCATCGATCCGGTGCGCCTTGCCGGCACCACGGTACAGCGGGCCAATCTTAACAATCCCGACATGATCCGCGCGATGGGCCTTAAAATCGGTTCGGCCGTTTCCGTGGTCAAGCGCGGCGAAATCATCCCCAAGATCGAGGGCCTTGCCCCCGAAGGCGCCCTTCCCGAGGGGGAACTGAGCGATATTCCCCAGCCGGAGCTGTGCGGAACCTGCGGGGCCGCCCTCATCGACGAAGGAACGCGGCTTGTCTGTCCCAACGCCGCCTGTCCCAAACGGCTTCATCACCGTCTGGAAAAATGGGTGGATGTTCTTGATATACGGGAGCTGGGAACCAAACTCCTCCAGCTTGTTTTTGAAAGCGGTAAGGCCGCACAGATTGCCGATCTTTACGCGCTCAAAGAAGAGGATGTTTCCGGTTTTGAGCACATGGGGGCGGCTTCGGCGGCGAAGGTGATACGCCATATCAGAACGCCGCGCGTCCTTTCCCTTGCCGCCTTTGTCGCCGGTTTTGATTTTGAGGGCGTGGGAGAGACTATCATGGAACGTGTGGCGAACGCGGGTTTCGACACCCTGGAAAAACTCCGCGCCGCCAACGCGGACGAACTCGCCGGCATATACGGTTTGGGTTCCATTACCGCCCAGGCCATTGTCGACGGGATCAGGGATACCGGCGCGGAAATGGACCGCGTACTCGCCGCCGGCGTGGTAAGCATCGCCCCGCCCCCGCGCGCCGAAGATCTGAGCCTGCGGGGACAGAGTTTCTGCTTTACCGGGGAATTAAAGACAATGAAGCGCAGCGCCGCCGAAGAAAAAATAAAGGCGCTCGGCGCGTCGGCAAAAGCCTCGGTGGTCAAAGATCTGGACTATCTGGTTACCAACGATACCGGGTCCGGCTCGGCAAAAAACAAAAAGGCGCGGGAACTGGGGGTCAAGATCATCAACGAGGAAGAATTTCTGGCGCTGGTGGAAGCTCCGCGCGGCAAGCCGTGAGCTGTCTTAGGCGTTGCACCGGTTTGGGCGGAGCTTCGTTCTGTAGAAAATCTATTCCATTGCTTCAAAACCGGCGCGTACTTTTTCCAGAAGCGCCAGTTCGCGTTCAATGGTTTTGCCGTAATCCAGGGTTTTTTCTTCGATGATGCGGAAGGCTTCGTCTTCCCAGAATTCAACGCGCGAAAGCCGCATAAAGCGGAAGCGCCGTTCGCGGGCTTTTTCGGCCCAGCTTACGGCGGCTTCCCAGTAGGGAAGGGCCGTGCGAAAAGTCTGTTCGGCAATAGCGAGGCTTTTGAGGTTTTGTTCCTTCCAGGGGGCGTTGTAAAAGTAAGCGCCGCGTTTGTTATACTTGTTGGCAAGGTACAGGTACTGTTCGATCATCTTTAAATTGAGGTGCATCATAAAAAGGTAACAGTACTTTTCGTACTGTTCCCTTGTTTCAATTACGGCGACCGCGTAGAGCGGATTGGCAAAGCCGGCCTTAAGGGCCTGTTCCAGCCAAAAAATATTTTCGACCGTATCGTCGGGATACTGGTTGTAATGGACATGGTAAAGACGGTAAAACTGTTCCTTGTACATGGCCCAATACCCGTCCGAAGGGGGGATAAAGAGGACGGCCAGAACGGGGACGAACAGGAATTTCTTCATTTTGCCGTTTTCATTATCGGCATTTCGCCGACGGCCCTCCAGATTTCACCGGCCAGCTCTTCGGGCGGCATCTTTCCCTCAAGCGCAAGAACGCGCACTCCGGCCCCGCGGTAACGGGGAAGCAGGGCCTGATAGGCCTGGCGGACCAGGGCCTGAAAACCGGCGTTTTCAAAAATATCGTGTCCGCCCCTGCCCTCAAGCCGCCGCATCGCCGTTTCGGCCTCGACATCAAGGTAGACGAGCAGTTCCGGCAGGGGAAAGGCGGCGTTCAGCGCTTCGGGCAGTTCCGCGCCGCATTCAAGCCCCTGGTAGACTATTGACGAAGGCGTATAGCGGTCGGACACGACAAGGCCGCCCCTGTTGCAGCGCTCGACAATGCCGCCGCCGCCGTACAGATGTTCCCCCCTGTCGGCCGCGAAAAGGCGGGCCAGCGTTTCCTTTCGTACCGTTATTTCACCTTTAAGGATACGGCGTATCAGAAGGCCGACGGGCCCGCCGGTAGGTTCACAGTCGGCCCAAAAAACGGGCGTCCCGCTTCCGTTTTCGTTTTCAAAGCGCTTTTTAAGCAGGGCGAGCTGGGTCGTCGTTCCGCTTCCGTCGCCGCCCTCAATGACGGCAAAATTGGCCAGGATCATGGCTTATTCTACACCCTGAGGCCGTATCGGGAAAGCGGCGCAAAAAGCCGTCCCGCCCGTCAAAATGAGCCGATATAGATAATGGCAAAACACGCCAAAAAACAGTATCCTTGAGGAGTTGAGGGGTTAATCGAAGCACCGTTGGAAAAAAAACGTTACAGGCGTCTTATTCTGCTTGAAATACTTATTTTTTTTCTTCTCGCGCTTTCTACGGCCCTGATCCTCAAACCGCTCAGCGCCGTGATGCACAGGGCCATGACGGCGGCGCGGGAAAATTTTATCGCGCGGAGCGAAGCGCTTCTGGGCCGGCGCATACGCTACGGATCCCTCAGCCCGTCCATTGCCGGTTCCCTCGATCTGCGTGATTTTTCGGTGGACGACCCGCAAAAATCCCTGCTTGCCATTTCGCGTTTTACCATCCGCTATTCACTGTGGGACCTGATACGGGGAAAAAAAACCGGCGCCGTCCGTTACATGCTTTTGGAAAACCCCCGAATACGCTTTGACGTTGACGAGGATCGCGATCTGGGAAAACTTTTTTCGGGCAAGGGCGGTTTTATTCTGCCGCGTGAATGTTCCGTCCTGGTGCGGGATGGGGAACTTGCCCTGATCAAAAATAAAAACGTTCTGGAGATCGACAATTTTTCTTTTGACGGGTCGATACGCGAAAGCCGCGTTTATCTTGACGGCCGCTGGCACGCCGAGACCGATTCCCCCTCGGGGCAGATGATCACGTTTAACGGCAGCATGGAAGGTGATTTTGCCGGAGACCTCAGCGGGGGAAGCATGGTTTTTACCGCGGCCCAAATACAGGGCGCGGGCTTTACCGTGGAACCGCTGGGTTTTCTGCTCCGCTTTCAGGGCGATCGTATCGATCTCGAGAAAAGCCCCGACGGAAGGCCCTTCGAGATTAACGCCGCCTACGAGTTGGAGAGCGAAACCTTCTCCGCCGAATTTATCCCGAACGGGCTTGTTCTGGGGAGTCTGATAAGCTTTCACGGCCCCTGGAAAGCTCACGAAGAAACGCTGGGGCTTGTCCTTTCGGGAAGGGCCTCGTTGTACTTCAGGGAACAAATCGCTTATAGCTTCGATCTCGAGGCCCGTAATGAAAACGACGGGGCCCTGCTGGCGGGTTTTTCCCTTGGGGGCGCGGGGAACGGGGAGAGCGTTATCTTTAGCGACTGCGCCTTTGATTTTTACCGCGGCGGCATAAGCTATGACGGGGACATAGCCTTTGAGGGCCTTCGCCCCCGGGGTTCCCTCGCTGTCCGGGGTTTCAGTCTGACCGGAAACAACGCGGTTGACGGCCTTGTTCGCTTTGACCGTACCGGAATGCGGACGAGTTTTTCCACCCCCTATCTTGCCGCGGGCGGCAGATCCTATTCCCTGTCCGGCCTCGTGGACTGGGAAGAAACGGGCTGTTCCTTTGGCGGAAGTTTTTTCCGGCGGGACGCCGATGAGTACAGCGGCTTCTCCTGGAAGGGAAGCCGCCGTAAAAAACCCCTTGAATTCGAAACAGCCGTTACGATTTCGTCCTTTTCGGGGGGCGACATACTCGCCCTGGCGCGGGCTCTGCTTCCCGTTCCCCAGGCGGGGTTTCTGGATGATCTGCGTATTGACAGCGCCGTTTCCCTCGGTTTTGACGCTTCCGGCTTTTCCTACCGTACCGGCCGGCTCCTTGTCAAATACAACGACAGCGTCCTGAGCGCTTCTCTCTCGGGAACAAACCGTTCTCTCACCCTTGATCAGGGCCAGCTCCGGGGTGAACGGAGCGGCGCCGCGTTTTCCGCCCGCTTCGATTTTAACGGCAGGGATAACGTTACGGGAAAAGTCGCGGTTTCCTGGCTTGACTACCTGTGGGATCTTTCCGTCGAGGTCCTGGGCGATACGGTGCGTATTGACTGCAACCAAAGTTTTGTCCTTACCCTGGGCAGGACCGGGGACAGGTGGAGCGGAACCGCTTCCGGCGCCGTTCCGCTTCCCTTCAGGGGAAGACGGGCGTATCTTGGTCTGGACGCCTCGCTGCGCTACGCGGGCCCCGCGTCCTGGCGCGCCGATCTCGGGCGGCTCACCCTGAACAGCGCCGTGGAAAGCTTCTCCCTCCAGGGCTACGCCGATCAGAACGGCCTTTCCTTTGACCGCATCCGGTACGAGGACGCCCTGGGTCCCCTCGAGGGGAACGCCCGGGCGGGCTGGAAGCGTGACTTTTCCGCTGTCGAAGCCTCCCTCCTCGTGCAGGATCAAACAGGCCTGGAAAGTTATTCCGCGGAGCTTGGCTATGACGAAAAGGAAGGAGACGGCGGGGTCGAGTTCCAGGTGTTTCTCTTTGGCGCCCGTCTGGACCGTTTTATCGAAAGCGCGCGAAACGTGCAGTTAAGCGGAGAACTGCGCGGCGTCGCCAACCGTAACGGCTACTACTCGCTGAACGTTTCGGTCGATTCGCTTTCCGGCAGACGGGGGGAAAATTCATACAACGTCAGCGCGATGCTCTTTGCCGACAACGAACGCTGCGTGCTTTCGGGTTTGAGGGGAAGTTTTGGCGAAGTTGACGGGGAAATTCCCTATTTTACCGTTGACCGCGCGGCGGGCCATCTGGAAACGGAAGCCCGTTTTTCTGGCAGCCTGAACGGGCATACCCTGGGCGTGGACGCCGTGATCAACGCCAATTTCAGGCCGGCGGCGGACTGGCTGAACGTTTCCCGCGCACTCGAAACCTTTTCGGGAGTGGTAGAACTGCGCGGCGCGTTTATCGACGAGACGCTTGCCGCCGAGCCGTTCGCCTTTGTCGTTTCGCGCACCCAAACGCTGTCCGACAATTCCGCGCCGGCAAGCGTTCTGCGCGTTTCCGGCGGCCCCGACGAATGTTTCAATCTGGAATGGCAGAGCGAGGGGCCTTTTACCGTCAACATCGCAAATCCCTCGCCGGTTCAGGCGACCATTTCGGGAATTTTTGGGGGCGCCGAAATTGACGCGCTTGCGACGGACGTGTACATCGATCTTTCCGGCCTTTGGGATATTATTCCGGTGCGTAACATCGTTGACTTTTCGGGCGGTTTTATCAGCGGCGAAACGAAGATTACCGGTTCGGTTTTTGATCCCGAATTTAACGGCGCCGCCTGGGGTTCGGGCGTTTCGCTCTCCGTTCCCGATTATGTGGCCGCGGAAATCGGCCCCGGATCGGGGGCGATTAAGCTTGAAGGCAGCGAAATCTCTTTCGGGCCGGTAGCGGCGCGCTGCGGGGAAGGTGGGGGTATAGTCGAGGGATGGGTTCGCTTTAGCCGCTGGGTGCCCAGTCTGGGCATCTCGATCCGCGCCGACGCGGCTATTCCCCTTGACTTTGACATTATGGGAATCGCTGCCAAAGGCAACGCTTCGGGAACCGTCGATTTCCTGTTCGAGAACAAGGAAACCTTTACGATTATCGCGGATCTGTATGCCGACGACACCGATTTGACCCTGGATACCGGCAAAATGGCTTCGGCGGAGGCGAACAGGCTTACCGATCTTGACGTGATTGCCGACGTGAGGATCACGGCCGGCCGGCGCGTCGAATTCCTCTGGCCCAACGCCGACACGCCCTTCCTCCGCGCCTACGGGGACGCCGGAACCAGCCTGCATGTCACCGGCGACACAAGAGTGCCGGTTCTGACCCTTGACGGGGACCTTGCCCTGAGGGGAGGGGAAATTTTTTATCTCCAGCGTAACTTCTACCTGAGGGAAGGACACGTCGTCTTCAACCCCAACGAGAGCGGAATCAATCCCCGTATCAGCGCCCGCGCCGAAATCAGGGATCGTAACGAGGACGGCCCGGTAACGATTTCCATGGTGGTTGACAACCAGCCCCTCAGTACCCTGGCCTCGAGCGTGCCCCGTTTTGAATCGAGTCCGGCCCTTTCCCAGCTGGAAATTTACGCCCTGCTGGGCCAAAGCCCCACGGGGGCCGAAGCCCAAAACGCCGATATGCTCCTTTCAACGATAAGCGATGTGGTGACGCAGTTTGGGGTGGTCAGGCGGGTGGAACGCGCGATCCGCAAGTTCCTTCATCTGGACATGTTTTCGGTACGGACCCAGGTGCTCCAAAACGCCCTCTTTGGGGCGGTACGGGACAGGGATACGAACGCGCAGAACAACGGCATAGGTAACTATTGGGACAACACCGCTGTTTTAGCAGGTAAGTATGTCGGATCGAGTCTCTTTCTCCAGGGCATGCTCGCTTTCCGGTATGACCAGTACCAGAAAACTTACGGAGGCTTGCGGCTGGAACCGGAATTCGCTCTGGACCTGAGGACCCCCTTCTCCTTTGACGTAAGGTACTCCATCAGACCGGAGCATGTGGAAAATCTGTTTATAAACGATCAATCCGTTTCGATAATCTGGCGCTGGACCCTTTAATAAGAACGGGAATTTCTGTACACTATACTTGGGGTGATGTGGGAAGCTTCGCTTCCCTCCGATTTAACGTTGGCGGCAAAATGCCGCCGGGGTAGGGGTGATATTGCGTACTTTTCTGCTGTTTTTTCTGGTTTTCTTTGCCGCCGGTCTGTGCTTTTCCCAGGAACTCGAGGCCGACTGGTATCAGGGTAAACCTATACGGGATATACGTTTTGAGGGGCTTAAACATATCCGTCTTTCAGAACTTAACGGCGTTACCGATTCTTATGAGGGTAAAATTTTTACCGACGAACTCTTTCTTGACTTGCAGGGCGTCCTCTACGGGCTTGAGTATTTTGAATCCATAACGCCCAGCGCCCAGCCTGTAGACGCCGCGGGAACAGCGGTTGTGATACTGTTCCGCGTGGTGGAGCGGCCCACCATTTCCCGTATCACCTTTGTGGGGAACAGCGGCGTCAAGCGGCGGGACCTCCTTGATTCGGTCTCAATTAAAGTAAACGATGTCGCCAATAAAATGGCGATACGCGCCGACGAACAGGCGATCCTTAAAAAGTATGAGGAAAAGGGTTTCCCCGACGCGACGGTACGTTCCGAGATGCGGCCCGATAAAAACGATACCGTCGAGATACTCTTTTTTGTCAATGAGGGTGAAAAGATCACCATTACCGATATTTTCTTTGAGGGCAATTCAGTTTATTCGGGCAGTTCTCTTAAAGGCCAGCTGTCCATGAAAGACAAGGGCTTCCGAAAGGACGGCGCTTTTCAGGATTCCAGGCTTACCGCGGACCGCGACGCCATTGTCCGCTACTACCACGACCGCGGTTACCTGGACGCCGAAGTTACCGACGTTATCCAGGACATGACCAAAGACGCCAAGGGCAATAACAATCTTTCGCTTACCTACCGGATTTACGAAGGGGGACGCTATAATTTTGAGGGCATCTCGTTTGTGGGGAACGATATTTTTACCACCGAACAGCTTGAAAAACTCGTCCGTTCAAAACTTGGAGAAACGGCCAACGCGGGCCGTATCGAAACGGATCTGCAGCGGGTGGCCGACCTCTATTACGAAAACGGATATATCTTTAACACGATTGACCGGGAAGAGCATAAAAATCCCGAAACGGGAATTGTCTCCTACCGGATAATTATCGTAGAGCGGGGAAGAGCCCATATCGAAAACATCATCATACGGGGAAACAAAAAAACCAAAGACTCGGTAATAATAAGGGAAATACCCCTGGAACCGGGCGATGTTTTTTCCAAGACAAAAGTCATGAACGCCCTCCACAATCTCTACAATTTGCAGTTTTTCTCGGTGGTTATGCCCGATACTCCCCAGGGAAGCGCCGACAGTCTGATGGATCTTATCATCAACGTGGAAGAACAGCCGACGACGGACATACAGTTCGGCCTTACTTTTTCGGGTTCCTCCGATCCCGACGATTTTCCCGTTTCGGGGCTTTTGGCCTGGACCGACCGCAACTTTCTCGGTTACGGAAACCAGGTGCGGGCCCAGTTGACCGCTTCTCCTTCGGCCCAAAGCCTCTCGCTCGAATATTCCCAGCGCTGGTTCTTCGATCTTCCCCTTTCCTGGGGCGTGGACCTGACGATCAACCACGCAATCAAGGGCGGCGCGATGAA
>JAITBL010000228.1 GCA_031283575.1 Treponema sp.
CGCCAGCCTTTCCACTGTTTCGTCAAGCTCTTCGGCCGCGTAAAGAAAAAAATAAATATCCGAATCGGCTTCCTTCAAAGAACTTTCCATGATCTCATTCCCGATGCCGACCGCGGCCGCTCCCATGACAAAGAGGACGGTGAGCGTAGAAAAGCTGGTTATCAACAGGCGGCTTCTTATGGTCATCGCATGTATCATAGCGCATACTGCCAAAACGCTCAATTAGTAGAGCCTGTTCCAAAACGCGAATCTTCTGCCCAACAGTTTTTTGAACAGCCTCATATATCGAATATATAAATTTTGTGTAAACAAAAAGTAAAATTTATATAAACTTTTTTGAAAACAGGAAAAATTTTATTGATATAAATATATTATAACCGATCCGGATGAAGGTTTGTATTATTTGGTTGTCCCGATAACCACGGATGAACACAGACCAATACGGACTTTTACTTTGAAAATACAGTTTTCATCTATTAAGTCCGCTGTAATTCGTACAATTTCAGGTTTTACCTAAAACTCCGCGAAATTGTCCGTGTCTGTCCGGCTGGTCTGTGGTTAAATGTAAAAATCCTCCTTCATTGTCTTTTTACTTGACAAGTCCGCGCTTCAGGGGTAAAATGTAAGTACCTTTGAGAACTGCGGGCGCTTCGCGTCCGGCGGATTTTCGGGAATCCTTCTATCAGTATTTCAGTATTAAGGAGAAAAGCATGAAAAGATTGTTGGTTCTTTTGCTTGCTCTGGCTGTTTCCGGCGCGCTTTTTGCCGGAGGCGGATCGCAAAGCGCCCCTTCAGGCGGCGCCACCCCTGCCCCCGCGCCGGTCAAGGAAATCCGGGTTTTGCTGGCGAATCATCCCTACGGCGAACTGCTGAAGCCGGAGATTCCCGAATTCGAGCGGCAGACCGGTATCAGGGTTATCGTGGAAAGTTTGCAGGAATCCCAGCTTACCCAGAAGTTGACCACCGAGTTTGCCACCGGTTCTTCCACGGTGGACGTGTTTATGAGCCGTCCCTTGCAGGAAACCCTGCTTTTTAACAAAAACAGCTGGTACGCGCCGCTGGACGCCTATGATTTCTCCGATTATCCGGCGAATACAGTGGACATCGGGCGCAAGGGCGGCAGGCCCTACGTGGTTCCTCTGGTTACCGAATGGCAGGTTCTCTACTATCGCAAGGACCTTTTCGGCAAGGCGGGTCTCAAAGTACCCGCCAACTTTACCGAGCTTGAAAACGCCGCCCGGGTCCTGAACACCGGCGGCGTGGCGGGCTTCGGCTCACGGGGCGCGGGCGCGGCCGCGGTTACCCAGCTTTCCAGCTATGTATACAATTACGGCGGTAATTATCTGAGGAACAACGTGGCGGTTTTTGACACGCCCGACGCGGTGGAGGCCATACGTTACTACGGCCGGCTTTTGGGCAACTACGGTCCTCAGGGCGTTACCTCTATGTCGTGGGAGGCCCTGATGCCGGTATTCCAGGCAGGCCGTCTTGCCATGTGGACCGACGCCTCGGTCTTCTACGGTCAGATCATCGATCCTGCCAAAACCCAGATCCCCGCTGCCGACGTGGGAGTGGCGAAGCTGCCCTCGGGCCCCAAGGGCGATAGTCCTTTCATCGTGGTTTCTTGGGCTATGGGCATTTCCAGCAAGAGCCGGGACATGGATTCGGCGATGAAGTTCCTTACTTGGGCAACCAGCAAAGACCTTGCCCTCAAAGGTATGGCCGCCAACATTACCATGGCCCGCAATTCCGTCTGGGACGATCCCCAGGTCAAGTCGATAATGAACCCCGGCCTTATCGAGACCAGGGTCCACGCTTCCCAAAACGGTTATCCCTATGACCGGCCCTTTATGAGCTCGGTAGGCAAAGCCCGTGACCTCATCGGCGAGGTGATCATCGAGTCGATCAATACTAAAGGCGTGTCCAACCGCCTCCAGACAATGGCAACCGAGCGTGCCGCCGCGGTGAACGATCTGCTCAAGGCAGATGGGGAATATGGGGCGAAATAAAAGCAGCCCGTAAGGGCATTCTTAAATACATACCTGAGAGGAGCGTAATTTGGTCGGCAAGGGTGGTTTTGTTGAACGCAATCTGAAATATATCTTCCCCTTGCCGGCGATCATCTTTGTGATCCTGCTGATGATCTTTCCGATCTGTTATACGCTCGTTATCAGTTTTACCGACTGGGCGCTCACTTCCGGCAAGCCCATGCGGTTCGCGGGCTTTGAGAGTTATCTGTCGGTGCTGAAAGACCCCCGCTTCCACGCGTCCGTGTGGCGGACTTTCGCCTTTACTTTCGGGGCGGTGGCGGCCGAGGCGGTGCTGGGTACTATTATCGCGCTGATCCTTAACCGGGAATTTATCGGCAAGGGCCTGCTCAAGTTTATTCTGCTGCTGCCGCTGGTGGTAACGCCGGTGGCTATCGGCATTGTGTTCAACCTGTTTTACGATCCCACCATCGGTTTTCTCAACTTTATACTCAACAGCCTTGGTCTGCCCCAGAGCGGCTGGGTAACCGAGGCCAAAACGGTGCTTCCTTCCCTCATCCTGGTTGACGTGTGGCAGTGGACTCCGATGATCGCCCTCATCGTGCTGGCCGGCCTTTCGAGCCTTTCTTCTGAGCCTTTTGAATCGGCCATGGTGGACGGCGCCAACGGCATTCAGATATTCTTTCGCGTGACCCTGCCGATGATCATGCCCACGGTGCTGACCGCCATTGTGCTTCGGGCGGTGGACGCCCTGAAAACTTACGACATCATCTACGCCATGACGCGGGGAGGGCCGGGCTATTCTTCGGAAACCCTCAATATTCTGGCCTATAAACTCAGTTTTGAGTATTTTTCCCTGGGCCAGTCCTCGGCGGCGCTGGTGTTTCTCTTTTTAATAGTGCTCCTGTTCAGCCTTGGGGTTATGCGCCTGCGCAGGCAATTTGAACAATGACGGAGAAAACGGGGAGAAATGAAACGTCCTTTTGGTTTTAAGTTACTTTTCTTCATTTTAATTATTGTGATAGTGATCCCGATGATCTTTCCCTTCCTGTGGATGTTCATGTCTTCTTTCAAAACCCAGGTGGACATTATCTCCTGGCCGCCCAAACTGATTTTCAATCCCACCATGCGGAATTTTCAAAAAGTGTTCGAAGAACAGAATTTTCTGCTGTACCTCAAAAATTCGTTTGTCGTCGCTTTTACGGCGGTGCTCCTGTCCCTGATCATTGGCCTGCCCGCGGCTTATTCCATCGCCCGCTTCGGCCAGAAGCGGCTCCTGATGCTGATCCTGGTGGCCCGCCTCATGCCCGGCATTTCCTTCCTCATGCCCTGGTACATCCTTTTTTCCCGAATCAGGCTGATGGATTCCTACACGGCGCTGATCCTCTCCCACTTGCTCATCGCCCTGCCGGTAGTGGTCTGGATCATGTCGGCCTATTTTGAAAGCATCCCGCCCGAAATGGAAGCCTCAGCCATGGTGGACGGCGCAACCCGCCAGCGGGCCTTTGCCTCGATAATTCTGCCCCTTTCCATGCCCGGCGCGGTAACCGCCACCACCCTGAGTTTTATCTATTCCTGGAACAACTTCATGTTTTCCCAGGTACTCAGCATGGAAAAAACCCGCACGCTCCCCATCGCCGTGTACAATTTTATGTCCTACGCTGAGGTTGACTGGGGCGGGGTTATGGCCGCCGCCGTCGCCATCGTCACCCCGGCAATAATCCTCACGATGATATTCCAAAAATACGTGGTCAAGGGCCTTACCGCCGGCGCGGTGAAGGGCTGATTGGGCTAAACACATTGTATTGTATGAGTGATTACAGAAATAAGAATTTAACCACGGACGAACACAGACCAACACGGACTTTTATTTTGAAAACTGTAACTATTCAGTCGCGGCGCGATTATTGGACAGTCGCAGCGGCAAGAAAGGACCGGAACCCGAATACGTCAGCGTCCTTCGGATCGGACAAAAGATCTACACCCTTATCGGGCTTGAGCGTATTGGCGGCGTTATGATGTACGACATATCGGAACCCGCCGTGGCGGCGGAGGACAGCCCTACCGGGCGTCCCCTGATTTTTACCGCCAACGAAGTTTCAGGAACCATTGCGGTATTTGAGGCGCGGAATTGTAAGAATATAACTACCCTTGAATGTTATATTATGGCGGATTCTACTAAACGGGGAAAAAAGGACTTTGTACGCGCCGGAAAATTAAGCCCCCATATCCACTTGATAACCAACTCAGACGCAAATGAACTACTACCCGCCCTGAAGGCTAAACTTGACCCACAAAAATTTCACTTTTTTTCAGCCTGATTGAAGCAAAACGGCGAGTCAATCCCATATATATTTATATGAGAAAATTAAGA
>JAITBL010000232.1 GCA_031283575.1 Treponema sp.
GCTCAAGGGGGCGACGACGCGAGCGGGGGCGGGGTACAGATCGGCGGTACATTTACCATGACGGGTGGAACTATCAGCGGTAATTCCACTAACAACGGCGGCGGGGTACAGGTGTATAATGGGACATTCACCATGGAGGCCGGCACGATAAGCGGCAATTCCGCTAACAACGGCGGCGGGGTAGATGTTGGCGGAGATAGTACATTCACCAAGAAAGGCGGGACTATCTACGGCGATACCGATACCAGCGCCGGTAACGGCGACTCAACCGACAATACCGCCGCAAGCGGTAATGGCCACGCGGTTCAGGCAGGCGGCAAAAAGCGTAACGCGGACGCAGACCCGACGATTAAACTCTACGCCAAGTATGAGAGCGGCGTCTGGACTTACAACGATCTGTCTTCGGGAGGCGCGGGGGATACTTCGGGGAACTGGGAGTAATGGACTGATATGAAAATATTCAGGCAGAAAAACCACGGAGTTGTCATTAACACCTTGTGTTAATGTTCGATTATAATGGCGGCGATTCCGCCTAATTATAGGAGTTACGCGGAGGAAAAAGAGACTTTCAAATGAGCCTCCGTGAAACTCCGTGGTGAAATTCTTTCCTTGTGATTATAACCCTTTGTGTACCTTCATGGTTCATTCTTCCTCTTGCACCCTTTTTCGGTAACATTTTTGATGGGTCAACGCGATCTCTTGCCAAAAACCGCCAACAAAAGCCATATTTGAACTATAGAAAGACAAGCTGTGCTTGACCGGCTGCTTTGGATACAGGAGTACGAGAATTGAACTTTATTTTGATAGGAATACCCGGCAGCGGTAAATCAACATTGGGGAAAAAAGCCGCGGACGCATTGGGGATGAAATTCTACGATACCGACACAGCGGCTTCCGGCCATGTGCACTCGGAAAAAAAGGCATCGACATTTTCACAGTTCGCGTCTGAATTTGTCAAGGCGGAAAAAGTTGTTGTACGGGAGATTGCAAAAAGTGCGGAAAATGCCATTATCGCAACCGGGGCGGAAACGGCTCTGTTCGAGTACAATGTACAAGTATTGCGGCCGATCGGCCGGTTTATATACATCAAGCGGGATCCGGATCGTATGCTCGAGGAAATACAAAAAGAATTCGTACCCGATCCGGAAGCGCTCAACGCGCACGATGTGCGCGAATTGATGGTACATATATACAGGGACAAAATACCTGAATATGAAAATCTGGCGGATCTTATCGTAGAAAATGACGGCGATGAGGCTGCCGGACTGGAAAAGTTGACAAAACTTATCCGTTCCGAACAGAACCCCGGGGGGAACTCGTAAATTTACACAAACATCCGCGAGCGTACTGTTTAGCCGGCGCTTTCAATACTGTCCGCCGGGTTACCGATTATAGCGTATTCACCGTTTCATACCGGTCTTTCTTGCCGCACCGTCTGCACTCATACCATTTTGATCCGGTTTCGTAATCGCGAAAAGTATGAATATCCTCTTTATACTCATAGTCATGATTTTCTTCTTTACAGTTTTCACAAACGCAGGGGGCTTCCGCTTCTTTTGACGGGTAGTTTAAATGACTGCATTTGCGGCAGACATATCCTCCAAGTTTACCGGACGCTATTTTCTTTATCCCGTTATCAGGATCAGACGCGGCAATACCGGCAAGAACGGTACTGTCGGTCAGCTTTTTAATGGCCGCGGACCTGACGGGCACATCCATGCCGCTGTTCGCTATTTTGGCAAACAGCGCCTGATATTTCCCGGCATCAAGTTTTTCAATTATCAAGGCCTGTTTGTTCCAATCACATGCCGAATCACAAACCCATCCTGCAAGAATATCCATGTTTATAATGTTATCAACCGCCTTTTGATAAATATTGGGATTATCGTCTTTTTTAACTATATCCGCAAGCACAGATTCGTTTCGTATTTCCTGTACCGCGAGTGTTCTCATTTCAAAAGGATAATCGGTCAACACTATGCCGGACAGCACGGCATCATCATTTATTTTTCCAATGGCGCGTTTACAAATTTCATGAAGAACCGAATTATGATAATTATCCGATCCGGCTATTTTTGCAAGACATTTTGGATCGGAAATATGATCAACAACCGACAAACGGGTATTTATATTGCCATGTCCAATGGCGATGTCAACCAGCACGTCCTGATCGCCTATTCTTTCCATGGCTTTAGTTTTAATCTCCTTGTCATAATCATTTTTAATTCTGTCAACCAAAAAGGCCGTATCGCTGATTTTATTCAAGGCCGCCAAACGTACGGCATTTCGTCGATCCTCGATAACTATTTTTTTAAGTTCACCGGCATCGGTGATTTTTTGTACCGCCAGCAGCGCCTTTTCCGTATCGCCGTTTTTCCAGTCAGGACCAAAGAGTTTCATGATTTTTCTCCCCGTATATCCATAATTTATAGTATATTTTGCAACAACTTCGGCCTGCGCGCAAGGAGGCGCGCCCGCACAGGGATTTCGCCGGGCGCTTGACACGAAACGGCAGGCCCTGTATAAGGAAAATCCTATGGCATACCTCTGGACGGCTTTTTTTTCGATCCTCCCGATTTCTGAGCTTCGGGGCGGCATACCTTATGCCATTGTCAACGGCATGGACTGGTTTATTGCCTGGCCCTTTGCCGCCGCGGTGAACGCCCTGGCCGCCCCGCTCTGCTGGATTTTCCTGTCGACGGTTCACCGGGTTTTTTACGGCTTCGCGTGGTACCGGGTTTTTTTTGACCGCTTTGTCAACCGCGCCAGAAAAAAGCTTGAAAAGGGAGTCGCAAAGTGGGGCGCGCTGGGCGTAGCGATTTTTGTGGCAATCCCCCTGCCCATAACAGGCGCCTGGACCGGTACGCTTGGCGCGTGGGTAATGGGACTCCCCAAACGTAAAACCCTTCCCGCGGTGATCCTTGGAGTCGTTATAGCCGGAGGAATAGTTACGGCGGTGATGCTGCTGGGCCGGGGCGCGTTCAACTTTTTTATCAAAGAACTGTAGCGAATGAAACACAACCTGGAACACGAACTCAACCCTCCCCAGCTGGAAGCCGTACTGTCCACAGAAGGCCCGGTACTGATCATCGCCGGCGCGGGATCGGGCAAGACGCGGGTTATCACCTACAGAATCGCCCGGATGCTGGAAACGGGCATTCCACAGCACGCCATTCTGGCCCTGACCTTTACCAACAAGGCGGCCAGGGAAATGGAAAACCGGCTCAAAGAGCTAACCGGCAAAAAACTCCAAAGCCTTACGGTAAGTACTTTCCACGCGTTTGGAGTACGTATCCTCAGGGAAGAAATCGAGACCCTCGGCTACCGGAAAAATTTTTCGATTTACGACGAAACCGACAAAACGGAACTTGTAAAAGAATGCCTGCGGGAAACGCGGGCCGGAAACGCCTCGGTGAACCTCTACGCGCTGGGCCAGCTTTTTTCCGGTGTCAAGACCGGCCGTTTTACCTGGGCCTCTTCTCCGGGCATCGCGGGAACGGCCGGGGCGTTCTTCGAGGCCGCCGAATACGAAAAGACCTACCATGAATATCAGCGGAGCCTTAAAATATACAACGCCGTTGACTTTGACGACCTGCTTGTCCTGCCGATAGAACTTTTTGAAAAAAACCCCGGTGTGCTGGAAAAATACCGCCGCCGCTATCGTTATATCATGGTGGATGAATTCCAGGACACAAGCCTTGTTCAATACAGGCTGATGAGGTTTCTCACGCCGCCCGGAAGCACGGCAAATATATGCGTTGTCGGCGACGACGATCAATCGATCTATTCATGGCGCGGGGCAAACTACGAAAACCTCCTCCTCTTTGAAAAAGATTTTCCCGGCCTAAAGGAAATCAAGCTGGAACAGAATTACCGTTCCACCACCACGATACTGGAGGCGGCAAACGGGCTTATCTCCCACAACAAAAGCCGCAAGGAAAAAAAGCTCTGGTCGGGAAACACTGGTGGAAAGCCGATTGAACTTTACCATCCGTCAAGCGAAACGGAAGAGGCGGATTTTATAGGCGCCCGGATCGGAGAACACATGATCCGGGACGACGGCCGGAAATACGACGACTTTGGGATTCTCCTGCGTACCAATTCCATGACCCGGCAGATCGAAGAAGCCCTGCTTGAATTAAACATACCCTACAGGGTTTCAGGCGGGCAGAGTTTTTTTCAGCGCAAGGAAATAAAAGACATCATCTCGTACCTCAGGATCATCGCCAACGGATACGACGACATTAACCTGCTCCGGATCATCAACACGCCGAGGCGGGGCATAGGCAAGGCGGCCATATCCGCCATCGGCGAACTGGCGGGAAAAGCCGGAACCTCCCTTTGGGACGCGATGGGCCGGATCCGCGCCCGTCAGGCGGGTTCGACTCCCGACAACTTCACCCTGGATTCGGCGGATTTTGAACTCAAGACCGGAACGGAAATTTCCGCCTTTATGGATTTGATTGAAACATACCGGGAAAAACTTTTGGGGAGCGGCAAAGGGCTTGCCGAAAAAGTACGCGCCCTTGTGGACGAGATCAACTACTGGTCCTATCTTGTTTCCGAACACGGCAAAAATGAAAAAATCGCCAGATGGAAATACAGCAACATCGAATACTTTATCCAGTCAATTGAAAACTGGGAAAAAGATCCGGACAATTTCGACACGGGCCTTTACGCGTGGCTTAACAGGATAAGCCTTATAACGCGTGACGACGGAAACGACGAAGCGGGGAAAGGCAAAGTAAACCTGACGACGATCCACGCCGCCAAGGGCCTTGAATTTCCCGTGGTTTTTATCGCCGGCGCGGAAGACGGAATCATTCCCCACACGCGGAGCATGGAAGGCGAAGACCCCGCCGGGTCGCTTGAAGAAGAACGGCGCCTTTTTTACGTTGCCATCACGAGGGCCAGGGACAAGCTTTACATCACAAGCTGCCTAAAGCGCCGCCGTCTCCAGGATACGGTCGAATGCGCCCCGTCGCCTTTTCTCGCGGAGATCCCTCCCGGCCTTATCGAAATCCGCGACCAAAGCGAAAGCAAGCAAAACCCCGAAGACGCCAGCGCGTTCTTCGCCAAAATACGGACTGTGTTTACCTAGTACTTTGTAACGCCTAAAAGTATTACAGAAGAAAAACCACGAAGGCGAAAAAGGCGCAGAAGGAAAAAGCGGTTGCTATTTTAAAGTTTTAGCTGTTACAAGGTACTAGCCGCCGGACACGGACGCCGCATTGGCCAGCCGCCGTTCCAGGTCTTCCTTCAGTTTTCGGGGAAGGCCCGGCGGGATCCCGGACTGTTCCCGGCCGGACGGGCCTTTTCCGGACGGGCCGCCTTCCGGGCGGCCAATCAGCAGGGCTTTTTTCAAAAAAGCGGCGGCCTGTTCGGCGCTGCCAAGCCTGCGTGCCGCGTCGATGGCAAGGGAGCGCAGGGCCAGGGCTTTTACGACGCCGCCGCAGGGAAC
>JAITBL010000238.1 GCA_031283575.1 Treponema sp.
TATCGTGCTGCCCGAAAACACGCAATCCGCGGCCAGGGCGATCGCGTCGGCGTCCAGTACGAGCGGTACGCCGGACGCTTCCGCTTCCAAAGCTTTATCCCGCACCGGCCGCCGCGCCGCTTCCCTTCCCCAGCCGGGGCCGAGAAGTATCGCGTCCGGCTTGAAGCGCGGACGGGCAAAATCAGGATTTTGCGAAGCGGGGTACACCATCACCCCGCCGGCATTCGCCGCGAGCAGGGGATAGATGCTTTCGTCCACGCCAAGGCGGACGAGGCCGGCGCCCGCCGCGCCGGCGCCGGCGGCGGCAATGCGGGCGGCGCCGGTGGAACCCGCGCTGCCGGCGCGGCTCTCCACGACGCCGCGGCGGTACTTGTAGGCGCCGGCCGGAACCGGCGGCACGCGGGCGGCCGCTTCCGTCCAGCCGCGCAGTTCCCGCGCGGAACGCCCCGCGTATTCGGCCGTCAACGCGGGCGGAAAAATGCCCGTGACCGGAATAATGTCACCGGCGCGGCTCCGCAGCGAAGGCGTATAGAGGCAGGCCTTGAGCGGCTCGACGGCAAGACAGCAGTCGCAGGATACGACAGGATACCCGGGCTTCCAGTCGTCGGAAGCTCCCGAAGGAATATCGATTGAAACGACGCCCGCGGTTTCGCGGGCCGCGTTGGCCGCGTTCAGCATATCGAGCGCCGTTCCCCCCAGCGGCCCGCTGATCCCCGTTCCCGCGATGCCGTCGATGATCAGCGCGGCGGGCCGCCGCAGCGATTCCGCATCGGCGGCGTTCCACGCCCGTACCGCCACGCCCATTTTTCGCAGGGCCAAAACGGCCTGGGCGCGCGGGGTTTTTCCGGTTTCGCCGTTTTCGTCCGGCAGCTTTGAGAGCAAAACCCCGACGTCGGAAAAAAGCCCGCCGCGCCGGACAAGAAGCGCGCGCAGCATCACCAGGGCATCGGCGCCGTGATTGCCGGAACCGGCAAGAACAAGCAGACGCGAAAAACGGCGCGCGGCAAGTACGGGGTACAGGGCTTCGGCGCAGGCGCGGCCTGCCGCTTCCACGAGGGCGCAGGGACTCAATCCCCAGTCCGCCGCGGCTTCCCGATCCAGAGCCGCGGCCTCCGCGCCGGAGATCAGCGTCACAGATTCATTTCCCCCAAAAGCCGTTCGGTACGCCACCAGACCAGGCGCGCGTCCCACTCGGTGGCAAGAAGCCCCGACAAAATGCCTTCGGCGGAAAGGTTAAAGGTATTGTATTCCAGTTCATCGTTCCTCACCTGGATAAAACCAAGGCTCTGTTCTTTGCTTCCCGCGGTCAGCACCAGCAGCGAATAGCCGCCGTCGACGGGAAAATAGAGCAGCACCCGCGAATTACGGATCACCCCCATCATCGCGTAGGGCAGCTTGTGGCTTACCTTTTGGTTCTCCTCGGTCGCGGTATATTCAAAAAAGGGAACGGCAATCGACTCCTGGTATGATCCGTCTTCGATATTCATAATCCAGATCTCCGAAGAATGGGGAACCGCCATGGTATTTTCGCCGGTCTCGACACGATAGTAATCGATTTTGAAGAAGAGCTTGCGGCTGTCGGGCGCCGCCGCCACCGTGTCCATTGAACCGTAACTGACGCCGGCGCCGGGCGGTACGGGAAGGCTGTCGTTGCGAATATGGATCAAATACAGCAGCGTTCCTTCGGAATTAAACCAGTATACGTTCCAGCCTATGGTCATCAGACATACCACGGCAATTTCGTCATCGACCGAAGCGTAGATGCCGGTGATACGCGGAAAGGGCTTTCCGCCGATTCCCTCCTGACCGAGCGCGTTGACAAAGCGTCCCGCTTCATCAAAATGAAGAACCACGCTGTCCAGCAGGCTCCCCGTTTCACCATCGCGCTGTTTTTTTTCATCCTCCGCCATATCGGCGGCATAGATGTGCTTGCGCGAATCCACGGTCAGCGAGCCGGGTTCGCGCAGGGGGTAGGTGATCGACCAGCGGGTCGCCATGCCCTCTTCGTCAATTCCCCTTGTCAGGGTCACCGGCGGCGGGTTGATCCGGTCGTTATAGATGACGAAGAGCAGATCGCCGTAGGAATTGTAGCGGACTATTTTGGCCCCGGCCGTATCGGAAATATAGAAGAGACCGTCCCGCATCGCAAGGCTCGTACGGTTCCCCGTGTTAACGCCGGCGAGATCGGTGAGATTGATCTGATCTTCCAGCGGGCCTATATCGAGGTTGAAAAGATCCATCCGCGCTACCGAAGAAATACGTCCCCGCAGACATCCGGCAAAAAGCAGGCAAAACAGCGCGGCGGCGCGCAAAAACCACTTCATTCTGTTTTAACTTTAAGACAGCCTCCAAGTAATTGTCAAGAATGACGAAATCAAGGTACTATTAGATCCGGATATTCCGCAAATGTCGGATGTCATTGTTTGTCGGGCGGAGAGAGGCCAATTTTCCGCCCGGCAAGCCCAATCCATGGAGTATAACGGCGAAATGTTAGACGCGATTGTAAAAGCCCTCTTCGGCTCCCAGCATGAACGGGATCTCAAAGCCCTTCGGCCCGTTCTGGACAAGGTCAATGAAAAGGAAGCCTGGGCCGCCTCCCTTCCCACCGAATCCTTCAGGGAAATAACCGCGCAATTCCGCGGGCGGTATAACGGCGGGGAAAGCCTCGACGCCCTGCTGCCCGAGGCGTTCGCCCTCTCACGCGAGGCGAGCAAACGCATGCTCGGCGAGCGGCCCTACGACGTGCAGATTCTGGGGGCCATAGTCCTGCACCAGGGAAAAATCGTCGAGATGAAAACCGGCGAGGGAAAAACCCTGATGAGCGTCGCCGCCGCCTACCTCAACGCCATTCCCGCCAAAGGGGTGCACATTGTTACGGTTAACGACTACCTTGCCGGACGCGACGCCGACTGGATGCGTCCCGTCTACGACGCGCTGGGCATCAGCGTGGGAACGATTCTTTCCGATATGGACAACGGGCGGCGCAAGGAAAATTACGGCTGCGACATTACCTACGGCACCAACAACGAACTGGGCTTTGATTATCTGCGGGACAATATGCGCTGGGACATCGAAGGGCGGGTCCAGCGCGGGCACCCCTTCTGTATTGTTGACGAAATTGACTCTATCCTGATCGACGAGGCCCGTACGCCCCTGATCATTTCGGGCGCCGCCGAGGACGATACCTTTAAGTACGCCGAAGTTGACAAGCTCCTCTCCACGCTGGAAGAAATCCGCAAAAAGGAAAACGGCGATTATCCCGACGAAACCCAGGGCGAAGAAGTTATCGGGGATTACAAGATCAACGAAAAAAACAAAAATATTTCGTTCAGCAACGCGGGGCTCGCGAAAATCGAACAGATACTCCAGAGCCGCGGCCTGATTAAGGGCGCGATTGTCGATGAGGAAAACTTTGAGTACCTGCACTACTTTACCCAGGCGCTGCGCGCCCACAAGCTCTTTCACAATGACGTTGACTATGTGGTGCAGGACGGGCAGGTTCAGATTGTGGATGAATTTACCGGCCGCATTCTCCACGGCCGACGTTATTCCGACGGACTTCACCAGGCCATCGAAGCGAAGGAACGGATCAAGATTGCCCAGCGGAACCGGACTCTGGCGACGATCACCTTTCAGAATTATTTTCGCATGTACGAAAAAATTTCGGGCATGACCGGCACCGCCGACACCGAAGCCGTTGAATTCAACAAGATCTACGGACTCGACGTTGTCGTCATTCCGACGAACGTGCCGGCGATACGCAAGGACGAAAACGACGTTGTATACCTCAACGAAAGCGATAAATTCAGGGCCCTCTGCGACGAGATCGGCGAAGCGTACCGCAAGGGCCAGCCCATGCTCGTCGGCACCGTATCCATCGAAAAATCCGAAAAAGTTTCGGACATGCTTACCCGCCGGGGAGTCAGGCACGAAGTCCTCAACGCCAAGAATCATGAGCGCGAGGCGGCCATCATCGCCGAAGCCGGCGCAAAGAGCGCGGTAACCATTGCCACCAATATGGCGGGGCGCGGCACCGACATCAAGCTGGGCGGCAGCCCCGATCACCGCGCGCGAAAGCGGGCGGGCAGCTCCGCCTCGCCGGAACAGTACGCCGCGGCCTATAACGACGAGTACGCAAAATGGAAGGCCGATTACGAAGAGGTAAAATCGCTGGGGGGCCTCTACGTGATCGGCACCGAGCGCCACGAAAGCCGCCGCATCGACAACCAGCTGCGGGGCCGTTCGGGTCGCCAGGGCGATCCCGGGCGGAGCAAATTCTTTATCTCTATGGACGACGATCTGATGCGGCTCTTTGGCGGCGAAAACATCAAGAACCTGATGGGCCGCATGGGCATGTCGGACGGCGAGCCGATCTATCATCCCTGGCTTAACAAAAGTATCGAAAAGGCCCAGAAAAAAGTTGAGGAGCGGAACTTCGAGATACGCAAACATCTGCTTGAATACGACGATGTCCTTAACCAGCAGCGCAAGTTCATTTACGAACAGCGTGACGGCATTTTAAGCGACGACAACCTTAAGCGGCGGGTCAACGACGCCACCGCCGAAATGATTGCCGACGCCGTTGAAACGTTTATTCAGGGAACGAAGAAAGATATTTCGGAGGCGCAAAGCGATCTGTTCTCGTTCCTCAAGGAAAAGTTTAACTATGCGCCGGCGCAGGGAAGCGAAGCGGCGGAGCAGATTGCCCGCAAAGGAAGGGACGCCGAGGCGCTGGAAAAAACGCTGATCGCCGATCTGGAAAAGGACATCGAAAACAAGGAAACCCTGCTCGGTCCCCAGGTGATCAATTCCTTTATCCGCGCCCAGTATTTACAGTTCATTGACCGCCAGTGGCTCGATCATCTGGAAAACATGGAAGCCCTGCGGGAAGCCGTATACCTGCGCGGCTATGCCCAGAAAAACCCCCTCACCGAATACAAGCTTGAGGGCTTTCAGATCTTCGACACGATGATCGACGCGATACGCCAGGAAATCGCGTCGCGCATACATCTGGTCCGCATCCAGGCCGCGGGCGACAGGGAACGCGAGCGCCCCGCGGTAAAAGTCGCGTCAACGGACCACCGCACGGTTACCGCCTTCGGGGGGCCGCGCCCTTCCGCGGCCGCGCCCCGCCCCGGGCCTTCCGCGCGGAGCGAACCCGACAACGCCACCGTGGTACGCTCCTACCCCAAAGTCGGCCGCAACGATCCCTGCCCCTGCGGTTCGGGAAAAAAGTACAAACACTGCCACGGCCGTTGAACGGCCGGCGGGGGGGTTCGTGGCGGATGATACGGAGCAGGGGTCAGCCCCGGATTTTTGAAAGAATCTCCGGATTATCGGCCACGTAATTCAGCACATC
>JAITBL010000260.1 GCA_031283575.1 Treponema sp.
AGAAGCTGCGTTATTATAAAATAAAAAAGTTGGTGGAAATGGCGGTTTCTGCTTGACAAAATAACATAGGACCCCACGAACAAAAAGAGTGACAGGCCCCACTTTTTTCTTCGTCGCCTTCTTCGCCTTTGCGGTTAAAAATTCTTCCCAAAAACGGCGTCAATCACCCCCTGCGCGATGAATCCGTTCGGCCTTGCCGCGGTTCCTGGGCGTTACGGCCTGCGGCCTGTAAATTACAGGGGGCTTCGGGATTTTTTCGGCAGGCTGCCGCGCAGCCGGTACGTGATTGCGCGGCCCCGCTTGCCCGCCCGCTCGGTAAAGCCGGCCTTTGTGAGTACCCAGAGGGTTTTTTTTGCGAGCGTTTCGCGTATGCGGGCCTTTTTTGCCAACTCTTTGACGGTAAACGTTTCACAGCGGTCGTAGGGAATAAAGCGGCGGTAATCGGAGGGGCGGGTCAGGGTCAGCGCCCCTTCCCAGGCCTCGAAGACGCGGTCGTCAACCCGTATTCCCCTTCGAAACCAGCTTCCCGTACCGTCATCAACCCGTTTTTCGGTAATGCTTACCAGGGCAATCTCGATGTTCAGGCGGGGCAGCAGCATCAACGTGGGGGCGTGGAGAAAACTCCTGAAAATCTCCCAGATCGTGCCCTTGCGGGGGCTTTTCTTTTTACTTTGGAGAACGCCGCCGGCATCGTAAAGTTCGATCACCGTACTCAGCGCCACGGGGTACACCAGTTTTACCTTTCCCAGTCTGGTAAGCGCCGCCAGCTTCTTTTTGAGCGGCCCGAAACTCCCCGTCTGAATCTCGATTATTTCGCCGTCTTTCCCGACGGCGTCGCAGATATAGCCCGCCCTTGCCACCTCCACCGCTTCGGCCGAAGCCGCATAGCGCAGTTTTAATGCGCGGTGCAGGCTCTTTTCGTTTCGGGTCCCTATGCTATTCAATTCGGGTATGGGTATTGCCCGTGTACTGCAGCAGCTCGCCGGCGCTCATCAGTTCCAGAAAGTGAAAAGTTTCGTTTCCGCCCCTGTTTTCGCTGGTTTTGATCCGCGCCACCCGAAAAACGATCATCTTGTTGGTCGGCAGGGGAGGGTAGAGGGGATTGCCGTTCATATCGACGAGGGTGTTAAAGGGAAGGCGGCGCCCAACTTCCTGTACGTCCCCTTCGGGAAAAACAATATAGAATTCTTCGGTGAACACGGATTCATTCTATCATAAGCGGCGGATTTGGCAAAGTTCCGTTCGAAACGGCGGCGGACGCCAAAAGTCCCGTTTTTCCAACAAATGTTAAGTAAATCGCCGAATATTTTCTACTGTTTATAATAATTTTTCTTTCGCCGGACTTGACGGAATAAAATAAAGGGGGTGATAATGGGGCATGAGGGGATTTTGTGGGGTATTGTGGATCACCCGTCCCTCAAAAAAGTAAAGAAAGTGGCGGTATGGCAGGTTTGAGCAGCGGCGAATATCCGGTAACCCTGGACGACAAGGGCCGCGTCAGTATTCCCGCGAAATTTCGGGAAGACATCCCCGAAAATATGCTGGTTCTTACCAAGGGAATCGAGCGCTGTATTTGGGCGCACACTCCCGATCAGTGGGAAAGGGTTTCCGCAAAGCTCCGCCGGACCGCCTCCATGTCCATCAAGAAAACCGATATGGTTCATCATCGTTTTCTGTTTTCTACCTATGAGGTGGAAATTGACAAGGCCGGCCGTGTGGCCCTGCCCCAGAAACTGAGGGACTTTGCCGGCCTTTCAAGGGATCTGACGGTTGCCAGCGACGGAAACCGTATCGAGATTTGGGATACCGGCCGCTACGAGGCCTATGAAAAGCTTATTGAAGAGCGTCTTGTCGAAGTGCTTGAAGAGATGGGTCCCGCGGACCTCTACGGCGAAAACGAAAACGAAAGGGAAAAGGACGAGTAAAAAGCGGTGGAAGCGATACATACTCCTGTTTTACTGGAAGAAACAGTGCGCGCGCTGGCCCCGAGGGGCGAGGGCGAGCTTATGGTCGACGCCACGCTGGGCGAGGGCGGCCACGCTTACGCTTTTCTCTCGCGCTTTCCCACGCTAAGGCTTATCGGCGTCGATGCCGACGCCGCGATACAGGAACGGGCCCGCGAGCGCCTCGCCGAATTCGGCGGGCGCGTCACATACTATTCCGGCTGGTCCGAAAATTTTTTTGCCGGAAAAGCGGCGAATTACGACACGGTGCTGATCGACCTGGGGGTAAGCCTCTATCATTACGAGGCTTCGGGCAGGGGTTTCAGTTTTCTTAAAGACGAATTTCTCGATATGCGTATCGACACCTCGCAGGGAAAAACGGCCGCGGAACTTGTCGCGTCCGCCCCGCAGCGGGATTTGGCCGATCTTATCTACCGTTACGGCGGCGAGCGCTTTTCCCGGCCGATTGCCGCCGCGATCTGCGGCGAACGGAAAAAAGCGCCGCTGCGCAGTTCCGCCGTACTGGCCGATCTGATCCGCGGCGCCGTCCCGTCCCGATACCGCCGCGGCCCGCTTCATCCGGCCACCCGTACTTTTCAGGCTTTGCGTATAGTTGTGAACAGGGAACTGGAACTGCTTCCCCCGCTGCTGGAAAGCGCGCTCGCTTCGCTTAAAGCGGGCGGGCGCATGGGTGTGATTTCCTTTCATTCGGGTGAAGACCGCGAGGTAAAACACTGTTTCAAAGCCGCCGTCCGGAATGCCGATACTGAAAACGGAGGACTGCGTCTGCTGACCAAAAAACCCGTTACGGCGGGGGCCGAAGAACGCCGCGGAAATCCGCCGTCGCGGAGCGCCAAGCTTCGCGTGATTGAGAGGATGACATGTTCCGCTAAAGCGGAAATGACATGTTCCGCTGAAGCGGAAATAACATATTCCGCTAAAGCGGAAATGGGGGGAGCGTGAAGCGCCGGTTTTTCTTTTATTTTATCGTTATTTCCATTCCTCTTTTGCTTGCCCTGGTAACCTGGCAATCCGCCCGTTACGGGGACCTGGAACGGGAACTCGAAAAACTCGAAACGACCCAGGAAGAATGGGTTGAAAACAACAAGCGCCTTATCGCGGGGATTGCCGTGCTTTCGTCTCCCGACCGGATCGAGCACATCGCCCTTGACGAACTGGGGCTTGAAAAAAAGACGCCCGAAGAGGTGCTGCAAATTTCGATTGATATCGGGGAAGGTTTTGAACGCTAGCTTTCTTTTGATGGATCACCGGCGCGCCGCCCGTTCTCTGGGCGCCGTCCTCCTTCCCGCCGGCGCGGAAGGGGGCTTTAAATCGGTGGCCGTTGATTCCCGCAAGGTACAGCCGGGCGCCCTCTTTGTCGCCCTGCGGGGACTGGCAAGCGACGGCCACCGTTTTCTGGATCAGGCCTTTAAGGCCGGCGCGGCGGCGGCGCTGGTTACCCGCGCGGGTATGGAAAAAGCGGGCTTTGACGGCGAGGCGGCCGTTTCCGGCGGCGCCGTCCTTATCGAAGTGGACGACACCCTTAAAGGCCTGCAGAATTTGGCCGCGGCGTACCTTGAACAATTTCCCCGCCTTTTGCGTATCGGGATCACCGGTTCTTCGGGAAAAACCACGACCAAGGAAATCGCCGCAAAAATGATCGGCGGCGAAAAAAAAGTGATCATGAACGAGGGGAACCTCAATTCCGAAACGGGGCTGCCCATCGCCGCCTTCGGCGTTCGCGGCTGCCACGAAGTGGGCATCTTTGAGGCGGGAATGAACCGCAGGGGCGAAATCGGCGAACTTGCCGCCGTCCTCAAGCCCCACATCGCCCTTATCACCAATATCGGAAGCGCCCACATCGGCCTTTTGGGGAGCCTTGAAAATATAGCCGCGGAGAAAAAAGAAATTTTTTCGCGCTTTACCGGAAAAGAAACGGCCCTGATTCCCGAAGATGATCCTTTCAGGGATTATCTTGCGCGGGATGTCAGGGGCCGTATTGTATTTTATGGAAAAAAGAGCCTTGAGGCGTCGGGAGTTACGCTCCGTGACCGGGGACTGGCGGGGACGGAATTTAACTGGGAGGGAGTCCCCGCCGCCTTTGGTCTTCCCGGAAAGCATAACGCCGAAAACGCCGCCGCCGCCGCGGTCCTGGCGAAAAGCGCCGGCATCGGTGCGGACGCGATCAGGGCGGGGCTGGCCGCCGCGACAAGTCTTTTTGGCCGCGGCGAGATACTTGGCGGAAAAACCACGGTGATACGCGACTGTTACAACGCCAACCCCGACTCGATGGAACGGGCGCTGGCTTTTTGCGACGGGCTCGAGTGGAAGGGCCGCCGCGTTTATATTTTGGGGCAAATGCTTGAGCTGGGGGAATATTCCCGGGCGGCGCACGAACGTGTGGGCGAACTGCTCGCCGCTTCCCGCGCCGACAGCGTTTTACTGTACGGGGAGGAAATGGAAGCGGCCGCGCGGGTATTGGCCGAAAAAGGCGCCGCCTGTTTTTATACCGGCGAAATGGCCGAACTGAAAAAAGAAGCCGCGCGTACGGTACAGGCCGGCGATCTCGTCCTGCTCAAAGGTTCGCGGGGCTGCGCCCTTGAGGAATTGACCGCTACGGTTTTACTGGAGGAAGGCGTGTAATGTTTCTGGAATTTTTGTATCCCCTGGTAAAGTACTTTACGCCGCTGAACGTATTTCAGTACCTGACCTTCCGCGCGGCCTACGCGGCCCTTACCACGCTGCTTCTCTGTTATTTGCTGGGGCCAGGAATTATCGAGTCGCTGCGCCGTCTTAAAATCGGCCAGAGCATACGCGATGACGGCCCTTCAACCCATCTGAAAAAAGGCGGCACTCCGACGATGGGCGGAGTGATGATCGTTCTTTCCGTTGCCCTCGCGGCGCTGCTTTGGCAGGATCTTCACAGCTTGAAGATGTGGCTCTGTCTTGGTTCCCTGCTCGCGTTTGCGGGGATAGGTTATCTTGACGATTACCTTAAAGTAACCCGTAAAAATTCCGACGGACTTCCCGCTTTGGTTAAACTCGGTTTACAGATTGTCGCGGCAATCGCCGTGGCGTTTATTCTTTACTATAACGGCGGTGAGGAAATCACCTGCCTCTATCTGCCCTTCTTCAAAAATCCCGTAGCCGATATGGGCGTACTCTGGATTCCCTTTGCCGTGTTCCTTATGGTAGGCGAGTCCAACGCGGTAAACCTGACCGACGGGCTTGACGGCCTGGCCGCCGGGCTGTTGATCTGGGTTTTCCTTACCCTGGCGATCATCTCCTATCTTTCGGGACGCGCCGACTATTCGGCGTATCTGGGAATTCCGTATGTTGCCGGCGCCGGCGAAGTGACCGTTTTTTGTCTCGCGGTGGTCGGCGCTTCGATTGGTTTTCTCTGGTTTAACGCCCATCCCGCGGAAGTTTTTATGGGCGATGTGGGGAGTCTTTCACTGGGAGGCCTTATCGCGACCATATCGCTGATCATCAAAAAAGAAATTTTAATTCTGATTATAGGCGGTGTTTTTGTTCTGGAAGCGGCTTCGGTGATTATACAGGTTTCGTATTACAAGCTGTATAAAAGGCGTGTGTTCAAAATGGCCCCGCTGCACCATCACTTTGAATTATCCGGCTGGGCGGAAACCAAGGTGGTTATCCGCTTCTGGATACTGGGAGGGCTCTTTGCCCTTATCGCCCTTTCGACCCTCAAGATACAGTAGGTTAGGCGATGCGGATAAACCTTGACATGGAAAGGCCGGGCCGCCCCCGGGGCGCCGATCAGCTGTTGACAGGCGTGATCCTGCTCCTTACCGGAGTGGGCCTGGTGACCCTGTATTCGTCGTCCTACGCGTTTGCCGAACGCTTCTTTGGCAACAGCCTGCATTTTATTTCGCGGCAGGCGGTGCTTGCCGTTCTTGGCCTGACGTTTTTCTTTTTTCTGTCGCGCATCAATCTTGATTTTATGCGCGCCTGGATCAAACCGGCGCTGATTGGAACGATCATTCTGTGCGCGCTTACCTTTGTTCCCGGTATCGGGGTGATGAAAAACGGGGCGACGCGCTGGATACGTCTGGGGCCGTCCACCTACCAGCCTTCGGAACTGGTAAAACTGGTGCTGCCTTTTTATCTGGCCCACATCTTTGACAAAAAAAACGACAGGCTCGATTCATTTTCCGCGGGGGTTCTGCCCCCGACCATGGTAACGGTGATCTTCTTTGCGCTCATTTATTTTCAGAATAATTTTTCGACAGCTTTCTTTGTGCTGCTTAACGCGCTGCTGATCTTTTTTCTGGCCGGACTGCGGCTCCGCTACTTTTTTGGGGCGGCGATGATCTTTTTGCCGCTGTCGGTATTTTTTGTGCTGACCAAAGAACACCGGCTTCGCCGTTTTATCAGTTTTCTCTGGCCCGAATGGGATCCGCTGGGAACCGGATACCAGGTGCGCGCCAGCCTGCTTACGGTAAGCTCGGGCGGATTTTGGGGAAAGGGAATAGGGCAGGGGACGCGCAAAATCGCCAGCGTTCCCGAAATTCATTCCGACTTTATTTTCGCGTCCTTTGCCGAAGAAACGGGCTTTATCGGCATTACGCTGATCTTTGCCGTTTTTGCCGTTTTTGCTTTCGCGGCGTACCGTAACGCCCTTACCCGGGGCGATGCGTTCAGGCGGCTCCTGTGTTTCGGCCTTGCCACGATAATACTTTCCCAGATCCTGCTCAACATAGCCGTTGTGGTGGGAGCCCTGCCGGCTACGGGAATTCCCCTGCCGTTTTTTTCCGCCGGAGGATCGTCTCTGGCGACAACTCTCGCCATGTGCGGGCTTCTGGTAAACTGTTCGAGGGAGGCGGAAGATGTCCGGCGTTTATGAAATTCCCGTAACGGGAAACGGCTCCGCCGTTCACAGGGAAATTTATCGCGCTGCCGGGTCTCAACCCCGCCGTCTTTCAGAGGCCCGAAGATTCGCCCTGGAGGGCGGGGTATTCGATCCGGTTTCAAAGAAACCGGTTCGGAGGGCAAGCCCTGCCCGTTCGTCAAATTCGGCCGGCGACAAAATCCTCAAGCGCGTTCTTGTCCTTGTCGTGACGCTGCTCGGCGCCGAGCTGGTGTGGTTCCTCGGGATCAGCCCCTGCATGCCGCTGGGCAAGATTACGATACGCGGCATCGCGGGCGTCGACGAACGCGCCGTCTTCGCGCTGGCGGGAATAGGAGCGCATTCTTCGTATATGACGGTGAACGCCCCCGCGGCCGAAAACGCCCTGCTCGCGATTCCCGCGGTACGCAGCGCCCGCGTGGTAAAGCATTTTCCCAACCGGCTGGAAATTATTCTGGAACCGCGCCGCGCCGCCGCAATCGCCCTTGTGGAAGAGGGCCGCCGTCTCGTGCCGGTCATGATAGGCGGAGACGGCATGGTCTTTAGCGTGGGCCGCGAAGGCTACCGCGAAGACGAGATCCTGCCCCTGGTGTCGGGAATTTCGTTTGACGGCGCTTTTGCCGGAATGAAACTTCCCCGCGTGTATCAGGGTTTATTCGGCCGGCTGGAAACGCTGGCGGCCGAAGCGCCGGAATTATTGGGGGCGATTTCGGAGATACGAATCAATTCCAAAAATTACGACGGTTTTGATCTGACGGTGTACCCCGTCCACGCCGGCGTAAGGGTACGCATGGGGCAGGATATAAACGAAGAGACAATACGGTATATGCTTTTGATGCTTGATGTGGTTTCCTCGAAACTTGATTTTATTGACGAGATTGATTTCAGGACGGGAACCGCCTCGTATACGGTTAAGGAGGCCCACTCTGGCTAGCGAAGGATTGGTTGTCGGCCTTGATATCGGCACGACCAAGGTATGCGCCGTCATAGGCGAACGCGGCGAAAAAGATACGCTCGAAATTACCGGCGTGGGGACCAGCCCTTCTACCGGCCTGCGCAAGGGAGTGGTGGTCAACATTGAGGCGACGCTGCGCGCGGTAGCCGCCGCGATCGAAGCCGCCGAAATGATGAGCGGCCGCGAAGTGTACGGCGCCTGGACCGGAATCGGCGGGAGCCACATTGACGGAATTAATTCGCGCGGCGTGGTTGCCGTTACCGGACGAAACCGCGAAACCCGCGAAATTACCACGGACGACGTGGCCCGCGTTCTTGAGGCGGCCCGCGCCGTGGTTATTCCCATGGACAGGCAGGTTCTGGAATTAATTCCCCAGACCTACATTGTGGACGACCAAAAGGGAATCCGTGATCCCCTGGACATGATCGGCGTACGGCTCGAGGCGGAAGTTCATATCATAACCTGTTCGGTCACCGGCGCGCAAAATTTAATCAAGTGCGTTAACCGCGCGGGGTTCCGCGTTGAAGGCCTGGTGTTACAGTCGCTGGCGGCCGGCCGCGCCGTGCTCACCGAAGAAGAAAAAGAGCTGGGCGTTGCCCTTGTAGACCTGGGCGGCGGCACCACCGACGTGCTGGTCTATTCCGAAGGCGCTCCGTATTCAACGACGACGATACCCGCCGGCGGCAGCCAGGTAACCAACGATATTTCGATCATGAAAAACATTCCCTTTGACACGGCGGAAAAAATAAAGATCGAAGCGGGAAGCTGCTGGGAAGGCGCTTTTGATGTTGACGAAGAGATCATCGTGCCCGGCGTGGGCGGCCGTCCGCCGCTGCCGATTCCGCGATCCGAAATCGGCCTGATCATACGGCCCCGCATGGAAGAGCTGTTCTTTATGGTCAAGGAGAAGCTCGACAAGCTCGCCCTGTCAAGGCCGCTTGGAGGCGGCGTGGTGCTCACCGGCGGGGGATCCCAGCTGCTGGGCGCGCCGGAATTGGCTTCGTCCATATTCCGCCTGTCCGCGCGGGTCGGTTCGCCTTTGCCGGTGGGAGGCCTCGTGGAAGAATACCGGAGCCCGGTATTTTCCACGGCGGTGGGTTTGGCCCTGGAAGGCTCCGGACGCGGCGCGCTGGGCGGAGAGCGGACCGCCGAAAGTCCGGTTCGCGAAAACCGGCCGCTGTTCGGCAGGCTTGGAGACTGGATAAAAAGGGAATTTTTTTAAAACAATATTTTGGGGAGGGGAAATGAACATCCAGGTGTTAGAAGAAAGGGCCGGCCCGCGGTCGACGATGATTAAAGTGATCGGCGCCGGAGGCGGCGGATCCAACGCGGTAAACCGCATGATCGAATGCGGTTTGGCGGGAGTTGATTTTATCGCCGCCAACACGGATCAGCAGGCGCTCAACCAGAGCAGGGCGGAGGTAAAGCTGCCCATCGGTTCGCGGCTCACCTCGGGGCTTGGCGCCGGCGGCGTTCCCGATATAGGCGAAAAAGCGGCGCTGGAAGACAGGGACATGATTGCCGACGCGCTCAAGGGCGCCGACATGGTCTTTGTCACCGCCGGTATGGGCGGCGGCACCGGAACCGGAGCCGCGCCGGTGATTGCCCAGGTTGCCCGCGAATGCGGCGCCCTTACCGTGGGCGTTGTTACCAAACCCTTCGGTTTTGAAGGCCGTTACAAGATGCGCCTTGCCGAAGAAGGCATCGCCAAAATGCGCGAGGCCGTCGATACCCTGATCGTGATTCAGAACGAACAGCTCGTCCAGCTGGTCAAGCGCGACACGCCCATACGCGAAGCGTTTCTTAAAGCGGACGATATTCTTCGCCAGGGCGTGCAGGGCATTTCGGATCTGATCCTTGAATCGGGGCTGATCAACATCGACTTTGCCGATGTAAAAAGCACGATGTACGGACAGGGCGACGCCCTCATGGGCGTCGGCATCGGCGAGGGAGACGACCGCGCGCAGGAAGCGGCGGTTCACGCCGTGGAAAATCCCCTGCTTGAAGATACGACCATTGTCGGCGCGCAGCGGCTTCTGATCAATGTTTCAGGCGGCGACGACTTTTCCCTGTCGGAGCTGAAAGAAGTGGTCGAGATCATTACCGAAAAAGCCGATCCCAACGCCCAGATTATTCCGGGCGCGATTATCAATTCCCGTCTGGGGGACAAGATCATGGTGACGGTGATCGCTACGGGCTTTCAACCCCGCGTGATTGCGATCAACGGAGAGGAAGCGGCGCCTTCAAAAAGCGGAAGTGATTTTATCGGTCATGATGAATGGAAAAGTTTTACCAGCCATTCGCATCCTCCCAGGCCGGCGCAGAGCTGTCTGACGCACCGGAATTTCGAGTCCCATGATCTGGATGTTCCCACGGTGATGCGTTTTCCGCTGGAACGGACGGACGGCGATTTGGATCGCCGTGAAAGCGCCGGCTTATGAACGGCACAGCGCCTGATACGGCATTGCTTCTGCTTTCGGGCTACCGGTCGCGCCTTATCGCCCTTGAACGCCGCGCTCCTCTTACGGCGGAAACCTACCTGGGCGAGGTACGCCAGTTTTTGGCGTGGCTTGAAACACGGGGCGATCTGCGTGAAGTTCTTGCGCGCGCCGACACCGCGGTCCTCGCTTTGTATCTGGAGGCGCGGCGGAAAAACATAGGCCCGCGATCTTCGGCAAAGGGAATTTCGGCGCTGAGATCGTTTTTTCGCTATATTATTGATGAAGGGCTCCGCGCCGACAATCCGGCTTCCATTCTGGAGCTGCCCCGCAAGGGTACGCGTATTCCCGCGGTGCTTTCGCGCCAGAAGATCGAAACCCTGCTGGAAGCGTCCGCGTCGGGAACGCTGTTGGGAATACGCAACCGCGCCCTCTACGAGCTGATCTATTCGGCGGGCCTGCGCGTGTCCGAGGCGGTTCACCTTGATTTACAGGATCTTTTTCTGGGCGAAGGCCTTCTTAAAGTAAAGGGCAAGGGCGGCAAGGAGCGGATTTGTATTTTCGGGAAGGAGGCCCGCCTTCATCTTAAGCGTTATCTTGACGAGGCAAGGCCCGCCCTGGCGGGGCGGCGGCATCCCCGCGCGCTCTTTCTTGGCCGGCGGGGAAAACGGCTTTCGCGCAAGGGAATCTGGAAAAATTATTCCCTGCTCGCGATCATTGCAGGAACGTCTTCAAAGCTTCATACTTTAAGGCACAGCTTTGCCACCGGCCTTTTGGCGGGCGGGGCGGATCTGCGGCAGGTGCAGGAACTTCTGGGACACAGCGATCTGGCAACGACCCAGATCTATACCCACGTGGACGTTTCCCTTTTGCGGGAAAACCACCGCAGGTATCTGCCCACATTGGGGGTGTAGGATGGCGAAAAAAGGAGCGGCAAAATCGTTTGTCATCGTCATTTTATTGGCGGCGGCGATTGCCGGCGTTTTTGTTTACAAAAAGATTTCCACCCGCAATTCACTGGCGGCGCAGATCGCCGCCCTCAGTTCGCGGGGAGCGCCGCCCAAAAGCATCGAGGACCTTCGCAAGGCCATAGCGCTCTACGAAAAAAAAATCGAACAGAATGTAAAAGACGCCGCCCAGACGGGCAGTTACTGGAAGATTTTGGGCTCGCGCCTTGTTGACCGGAAGCTCTACGGCGAGGCGATGGAAGCGCTGGAACGCGCCGCCGAATATTACCCCGAAGACGAATCGGTTCACTATCTGCTGGGACTTTCCGCGGGCAATTTGGCCCAGTCCGAGTACTTTGAGCCGGCGCGGCAGGAAGAGCATTTTTCCGTTGCCGAGCGGGCGTATCTGCGCGCCCTGACCATTGACGACCGTTACGGCAAGGCCCTTTACGGCATTTCGATTCTCTACGTATTCGCGCTGGGAAGGCCCGCCGAGGCCGTTCCCTATTTGAGGCGTTTTCTTGAGATCAACACTTCCGATACCGACGCGATGTTTGTGCTGGCAAACGCCTATTTTCAGCTGGGCGAGACGCAGAACGCCGTTGATCTGTATGATACGATCATCACGATAACCAAAGACGCCGCAAAAAAACGGCAGGCCGAAACGAACAGGGCGGAGGTGTTGAGCAGAAGCTATGGTTAAGACGGCAAATATCCGCTGCATTACCGGAGATTCCGCCTCCTATCCGCCGCTGCTGCGGGAGATCTTCGATCCTCCCGCGCGGCTCTACATCCGCGGCGTTCTGCCCGATCCGGAAAAACCGGCGGTGGCTGTCGTGGGGACGCGCCGTCCCGGAGCGGCGGCGATGCGGGACGCGCTGCGTCTGGGCAGGGAATTGGCCGAGCGGGGAATCACGGTGGTTTCGGGCCTCGCTCTGGGAATCGACGCCCTTGCCCACCGTGGCTGTCTTGACGCCGGCGGCGTTACCGTGGCTGTTTTGGGATCGGGCGTCGATCAGGTGTATCCCGCGTCAAACCGCGATTTGGCGCGGCGCATTATCGACAACGGCGGCGCCCTGGTAAGCGAGTATGAGTGCGGGACCAAACCCCTCAAGTGGCATTTTCCGGCTCGTAACCGGATCATTTCCGGCTGGGCGCGCGGCGTCGTTATTGTTGAAGCGCCGGAAAGATCCGGCGCGCTCCACACGGCCCGCTTTGCCCTGGAGCAGGGCCGCGACGTATGGGTGGCTTCCTCGGGCGCCGCGTCAAGCCGCGGCGGGGGAACAAAAGCCCTCGTTGATGACGGCTGCGCCGTCATCAACGGCGCCGCCGATATTTTGGCGGAGTGGCGTATGCTTCCCGCGGATCGGGAAAGGGTCGGAGCGCGAAATCCGGCGGGAAACGCCGGCGCCGCGCTTGCGGAAAGTCTGCGAAAGGAATTAGCGTTTTAGACCAAAGGTCTAAAACGGCCTATTAAACCTGCGGTTTAATAGCAGGCGCTTTGATT
>JAITBL010000263.1 GCA_031283575.1 Treponema sp.
CAGAACATTAATGCCGATGAGGTAGAGGACAACGTTATCGTAACGGTACCGGAAAGGCCGCCGCAGAGGATTGTTCATTCTGATACAAGTATACTGAAAAAACGCTTTACGGGCAAATAGGCGGGAGCGGTGCCAGGCACCAAATTTGTCGATAAAAATTTATCCGGAAAAACGGTGCCTGGCAATGCGCGCCTGCGCGCCTTTGCGCGTTGTTTTGTCCCGCCTTTCGGGATATACTTGACGTATCATGGATAATGAACATTTGGACCGTATTAGTCTTGACCCCGCCGTCATGGGGGGCAAAGCCTGTATCCGGGGAACACGGGTTACCGTCGGAAGGATAGTTTCCCAGATCGGCGCTGGAGAGACTGTTGAAGAACTGCTGACCGATTATCCCTATATTGAACGGAAAGATATTATGCAGGCCCTTCAATTTGCCGCATGGCTTGCTCAAGGTCATACGGCGGTCCTGGTTGAGGCGTAAAGGACGTTGAAATTCCTTGTTGACATGAATATGGCGCATCGTTGGGCGGCTATGCTGACGAGCCGGGGCATTGAGGCGATTCACTGGGCCGAAATCGGTCCCGGCGATGCCCCGGACATTGACATTATGGACTATGCGAAAAGCAAAGGATATGCCGTTCTTACCAACGACCTTGACTTTGGAACTGTTCTGGCTCTTACCGCTGCTTCCGCGCCCAGCGTTGTACAGATCCGCGGCGCCGATGTCCGGCCCGAGAATTTTCTTGAACCGGTCGTCAATGCCCTTAACAGGTTTTCCGCCGATATCGAAAAAGGCGCTCTGGTAACCATTGATACTAACAAAGTTCGTATTCATATACTGCCCTTTATCCGTTCTCCTCAATCGCTGTCATAGGGAACTGGAAGCGAAAAAAGGCGCTTCCGCCGGCACAGCCCCGCTTCCCTGCCGCCAAAAACCGCAATTGCATAATCCTTCCAAAACGGCTACACTCAAGCCACATGAAAATTCTTTCAGGCCTTTCGGTGGCGCCGGGCATCGTGATTGGAAAGGCCCTGCTCTATCTGGAAGACGATTACCCCGAGATTCCCCGCTATATGATCAGCGCCGATCAGGTGGAGGGGGAACTGGGCCGCTTCGGGCAGGCTGTAGAAGACGCCGCCGCGGAACTGCGGGAACTCAAGGAAGGGTCCCGCGAAATAAGCCGCGAGCAGAGCGTCATTTTCGACGCCCACATCCTTATGGCCGAAGACCCCGATTTTCACTATCAGATCAGGGCGCGTATTGAATCGGAATACGAAAACATTGAGTGGATTGTCTGGGAAGTCGCCCGCGACCTTTCGCAAAAACTCATGGTTTCAAGCGATCCCTATCTGCGCGAACGGGCGGCCGACATTGCCGACGTGTCACGGCGCATCATCAGCCACCTGATGGGAATCAAGCGCTTTTCGCTGTCCGATCTTGACGACGACGTGATTCTGGTTGCCCACAATCTGCTTCCTTCCGACGCGCTGGGCATGAACAAGAGCCGCGTTAAGGCGCTGGTAATGAACATGGGTTCACGGACAAGCCACACGGCGATTCTTGCCAAGGCCTTTGGCCTCCCTTCGGTGCTGGGCATTTCTACCGCTACCCGCGAAATCACCAGCGGCGACACCCTTATTGTTGACGGCGGCGCGGGGAAGGTGATCCTTGATCCCGATGAAGAAACCCTCGGCAGATACCGTGACTCGGTGGCCGACTACAAAAAAAACTATGCCGAGCTGCTTGGCCTTGGCGAGCTTCCCGCGGAAACACTCGACGGACACCGCGTTGCCCTTAAGGCGAACATCGAAATCCCCGAAGAAGCCGAAGACCTCCACCGTTACGGCGCGGAAGGCATAGGTCTTTACCGCTCGGAATTTCTCTTTCTCAAAAGCGGCCAGAGCGCGGACGAAGAGATGCAGTACCATGCCTACCGATCCGTGATCAAGGCGATGAAGGGAAAGCCCGTCACCATACGCACGGTGGATCTGGGGGGCGACAAACTTTTAAGCGGCCTGCAAACCGCGCAGGAAAGCAATCCCCTGCTCGGCTGCCGCGCGATCCGCTTTTCGCTTTCGCTGCCCGAAATATTCAAGACCCAGCTGCGCGCCATTTTACGCGCCAGTGTTGACGGTCCGGTAAAGATCATGTTCCCGATGATCTCGGGCATTGAAGAACTCGAAGAGGCAATCGCGATTCTGGAAGAAGCCAAAGGCGAATGCCGCCGCCGGGGGCAGAGTTACGCCGACAGGATCGAAGTGGGCACGATGATCGAAATTCCCGCCGCGGTAATGACCGCCGACTATCTTGTCGAACGCTCGGACTTTTTTTCCATCGGCACCAATGACCTGATTCAATACACGCTGGCGGTGGACCGCGGGAACGAAAAAGTAAGTTACCTTGCCCAGCCGACTCATCCGGCGGTGCTCCGTTTAATCAAGGCGGCCATTGACGCCGCTCACGCCGGCGGCATTAAAGCCGCCATGTGCGGCGAACTCGCCGGCGATCCCCACGCGACGCCCCTTCTCCTCGGTTTGGGTTTGGATGAATTCAGCATGACGGCGATTTCCATTCCCAAGGTAAAGCATCTTATCCGCTCGGCGAATTACGAGAAGTGCCGCGATCTTGCCTACGAAGCTGTCAATTGCAGTTCCTACAAGCAGGTCAACGCGCTGCTCGACCAATGGGCCGGTTAACAGGGTGAAACCCTCCGCGCGTTTCCGTAACCTGCCCCGTGTCGCGCTGGTCGGCAGGGCCAATGTGGGCAAGTCGACGCTGTTTAACCGCCTCCTCCACCGGCGCCGCGCGATCACCGATCCCATTCCCGGCGTAACCCGCGATCCGGTGGAAGCGCAGGCGATGATAACCGGCAGACCCGTGCAGCTTATCGACACCGGGGGCTTTCGTTTACATCAGGGCGCGGAGCTTTCCGCCGGCACGGCTTTGGGACGCGGAAAAGCCGCGGGTACCAGCGTGGAGGCGCACGACGCCCTAATCGAACTGGAAGCGCTGGTACAGTCGCGTACGCGCGAAATTATCGAAGGCGCCGATCTGATTGTGCTGATTCTTGAAGCGGGAGAAATCACCCCCGAAGACGAAGAGTTTATCGCCCTCCTCAGGCCGTACCGTGATCATCTTATTGCCGCGGTCAATAAAACCGAAGGCGGCCGCCGCGAAGAAGAGGCGTGGAATCTTTTACGATACGGTTTTGACCGCCTGATCATGATCTCCGCCGAGCACGGCGATCATATCGGAGAACTCGAAGAGGCAATCATCGCGCGTCTGGATTTTTCCCGCGTTGAGGCGGCGGGCGAAGATGATACCATCGCGCTGGCCCTGCTCGGCAAACCCAACACCGGCAAGTCAACCCTGTCGAACCGGCTTACCGCCTCGGCGGCTTCCATCGTAAGCGCGGCGCCGGGAACTACCCGCGATGTGGTCGAAGGAAATTTCCGCTACAAAAATAAAAATTTCCGCGTGCTTGATACCGCGGGAATGCGGCGCAAATCAAAAGTGTACGAAGCTGTTGAATACTATTCGGTAAACCGCGCGGTCAAAACGCTGGAAGAAGCGGACATTGTTTTTCTGCTGATCGACGCGCAGGAGGGGCTTACCGAACAGGATAAAAAAATTGCCGCCCTGGCGCACGAACGGGGAAGGGGAATTATTCTGGTACTCAATAAATGGGACGCCATGCCCCAGGTAAAGAACACGGTCAACGCCGTCAAGGATCGCATTCACTTTTTTTTCGGACAGATGGAGTACGCGCCTATCGTTCCCGTGTGCGCCCTGGACGGTTTCGGCGTGGACGAACTTTTATCAACGGCGATCAAAATGTACGGCCAGCTTTGCCGCCGTACCGAAACGGCGGAATTGAACGCGGCGCTGGAAAAATGGCTTGCCGAATATCCGCCGCCCCAGGGACCGCGTACGCGTTTCAAGATCCGCTATGCCGTACAGGTTTCGGAGAATCCCGTCGGCTTTGTGTTTTTCGCCTCCCGCCCCGACGCGGTAACCGACGCGTACAAGGCGTATATCTGCAACAGAATACGCCGTGATCTGGGTTATTCGATGATTCCCATCGGGGCGGAATTTCGCGCCGGCCACGGGAAACGTACCGGCAAGGGGCGGAGGGGCCGCCGCTGATTCATGGCTTTGTATACCAGCGCCGAAGTGGAAAAACTCCTCGGTGTAAAAAGTTCCCTGCTCCGTTATTGGGTCGACGCGATGCCCCTGATCCAGCCCCGCAAAGATCACTTTGGAAAGAAGCTCTATTCCGTCAGGGACTTGCACTTGCTTATCCGTCTCAAGTATCTTTTGTATACGAGGCGTTTGACGCTCGAAGGCGCGCGGGCCCAAATCGAAAATGAACTTTCCTGCGGGGAAGCCCAGGACTTGCGGGCCGAAGTGGCCGCGCTTCGTTCGGCGCTGCTTGATTCGTGGCGAAGTATCCATACCCAAGAGCCCGCTCGGGGGGACCCTGAGTCAAATACCTTGTGAGAACAACATCCCGTCCGCTTGCGGCGTGGTTGTTGATTTGTATTTTCGGTGATTCTCCCCATTGCGAATGAAAGGAACCAGACGAATGCTTTTTCCGTTGTTGGACAAACGGGTTTCTTGCGAGCTTGACGAACTGCTCGATCTTGTCGCCCGTACTTTCCCTTTACAGGAACGTTTCCGCCGCAATCTGCCCAAAGATGTCGCGGAACTTTCACGGCTTCTTACCAGCGAGCGCGGCAGCCGCGATACCGGATACCTTGGCCGTCCGGCTCTGCTTTCGGCATATTTATATCATTACCTCCCCTGGAATGTGTTCCGGCTCTGCCGCCTTCTTGCGGGACTTAACGCGGAATTGTATACGCCTTCGCTTTCTGAAAGTGAAAAAAAACCGGCGCCCCTGGGCCTTGTTGCGGAAGACACGATCACCGATCTTGGATCGGGGCCCCTTACGCTGCCCATCGCGTTGTGGGTTTCGTTTCCCGAACTGCGTTCCCGCAAACTGGAATTTCGCTGCGTCGACAGAACCGGCGCTGTTCTTGACGCGGGCCGAAAACTATTTGACGCGCTGGTTATGGAGACCGGAGGCCCAAGGCTCTGGAGCGTTAAAACAATCAGGGGACCCCTCGACGCGCCGCTCTACGGCAAAGCGGCGCGCTTCGCGGCGGCGATAAATGTGTTTAACGAAATAAAGGGGTCCCGCAATCTTGAGCGCGAGGCGGAAAAAGCCGCGGCGCTGCTCGTTTCGCGCGCGGCCGCGGATGGCAGCGTTCTGGTTATGGAGCCGGGGACCCCGCCTTCGGCGCGCTTCCTCGAATGCCTCCGCGCCGCTTTGCTCGCGCGGGGTTTTGCGCTTCAGGCGCCCTGTCCCCACAACGCCAGGTGCCCCATGAGCGGGGGCAAAAATAAAAAGTGGTGCCACTTTCCGGTGACGACCGGCGACGCGCCCGCGCGCCTCAAGGCGCTGTCGGCGGCCGCGGGCATTCCCAAGGAACGGGCCGTACTCAGTTTTTTACTTGCCGGCAAAAACCGGCCTGAATCGCCGGCGGCGCTGCGGGTCATTTCCGACGCCTTTCCCCTTCCCGTCCCGCATTCCGCCGTCGCCGCGGACATTGCTCCAGGTGCGGGCGCTTCCCTTCCGGCGGAACGGTATGGGCGCTACTGCTGTCACGAGCAGGGTCTGGCTTTGCTGCGCGGAAGCGCCGCGGAGATCGATCCTGTTTTACCGGGCGCTCTGGTAAAAGCGGCCGCATGCGGCAGAGATTCGAGGAGCGGCGCTATTCTGTACGAGGAAGTCAGGCCGTAATTCCCTTCGGAAATATTCGCCGCTTTAAATCGCTCTCAATTTGGCAAAGCCGCTTTCGAGCATTTCTCCATTTGTTTAATGAGCGCGTCCATATCTTTTGGCAGGGGGGCCCGCAGTTCAAGTGTTTCGTCCGCAGCGGTCAGTAAAAGACGCGAAGCGTGAAGGCCAAGCCGCGCCAGAAGGGGCCGTTCCTTCGCAGCGTCTCCCCGCCAGCCGCGCTTAAACGAAGAAAGATACACGCCCTCGGCTTCCCCTCCCGCCGCCCTGCCGCCTGAACGGTTATGTTTCCCGTAGAGTGGATCGCAGACGACAGGATAGCCCAGCGCCGCCAGATGAACCCGAATCTGGTGAGTCCTTCCCGTTTCGGGGCGGGCTTCCACCACGCTGTAATTTCCCGCCGACAGTATAAGGCGGAAAACGGTGAGCGAGGCTTTCCCGCGGTAATTGTCAATAACGGTAAGATGTTTTGCATTGTTGGGAAGCAGGGGCAGCGCGCATGTTGTCGCCCCTTCGGGCCAGCGCGGCCGTCCGTATACCACTGCGGTATAGTGTTTTTCCACCCTGCGCTTTTCAAAGGCGGCCGAAAGCGCCCTGTGGGTTTCGGCGTTTTTGGCAAACACGACAAGGCCCGAAGTATCTTTGTCGATACGGTGTACGGTGTAGAGTTTGCCGGAAGACGCGCCGGGACGATCCGCGCGGAAAGCGCCGAGTAATTTGTCGAGCCTCGGCGCGTCTTTGTCCCAGCGGTCCCCGCCGACGGCGATGCCCGAAGCCTTGTTGACGGCGATGATGTTTGCGTCCTCATGGATGATTGTGAAGGGCTTCACGGAATATACGGTAACATAACGGCGGCCCGCGGACAAGCCGCCGCTGTATCAACAAGCGCCTTTATGTTATATTCACCCATGGACCAGATCATCTGCCGGAAACTGCAAAAATCCGATTATCCGGCGGTTGAAGCGATTCTCAAAGACGCTTTTTTTCTTGAAGATGCGGCGTCGGTTTCACCCCGGATAATGCGCATGGCCCTTTCCCACTATTTTTATCAGTACCTGCGTCTTCACGATTACAGCCTTGTCGCCGAATACCGCGGCGCGCCGGCGGGAATTATTCTGGGCCGTTTTTTGGCGAAGCGGAACAGGAAAACGAAGCTTCCGTTCCTGCCGGACGCGGACGGATTGGCGCGGCGTATCCGTTACCGTTTACTGGAATGGCTTTTGCTCCTTACCGGCGCGCGCCGCATGATCCGCGTTAATTGGGGAATCTGCCGTTGCAACCGGCTTCTTGTAAAAGGAAAGCGAAAACATTTTGACGCGGAACTGCTGCTCCTCCTTGTCCGCGCGGATATGCGCCGCAGGGGAATCGCTTCGGAACTCAGCGGCCGTTTTTTTGACGCGGTCCGTACCGCGGGCTCTGCGGACGGCAAATCCTTTGGCAAACGCAAAGTCTTTCTCTTTTCCGACAATTACTGTGATACCGCCTTCTACCTCAAAAATGGTTTCACACTGGAAGGGCAGCGCTCTCTGCGCGTTCCCCTCGATCCGCCCTTTGAAGGCGAGTTTTTTCTTTTTTCGCGGGAACTATAGCAGGCTTTGGCATTAACGTTGCGGCAACGCGGGCTTGACTATTTTCAATTTTTATGATAAAATATACTATGCAAGAACCAAGAACCAAGAACCAAGAACCAAGAACCAAGAACCAAGAACCAAGAACCATAGTCCTGGTCAAGGGGCAAGCCCTTGATAAACCCGTATTGGCAATTATTGTTCCATGTTATAACGAACAGGAAGTATTGCCTGAAAC
>JAITBL010000013.1 GCA_031283575.1 Treponema sp.
CTATCCCGAAGGTTACGGGGAATTGGCGGCGGCGCTGAACAACGAAATCGCCCTCCAGTGGAGCAACGCCATGACCCTCGTAAAACTGGGCCGCCGTTTTATGCGCAACACGATTCGAAACCTCCCCCTGCTCGCCGCTTCCCGCAATCCCGCGGGGCTTTCTTTCGGAACGGCGCCTGTGCTGGTATTGGGCGCGGGGCCTTCACTGGATGCTTTTTTGGATGTCCTCTGCGCCGCGCCGCGGAGCTCCCTCGATTCGGCCGCGCGTAATTTCAGGATCATCTGCGTTGACACCTGCATTCCCGTGTTGAGGGAGCGGGGGTTAAGGCCGGACCTCGCGGTGATTCTGGAAAGCCAGTTTTGGAACCGGCAGGATTTTACCGGTTCCGCGGCGTCGGGCATAGCCGCCGCCCTTGACCTGTCGGCCTATCAGGGGAGCGCGGCCGCTTTGGGCGGTCCCTTTTATTTTTTCTTTACTCCCTGGACGCGGCTTCGTTTTTTTGCGCGGATGAAGAGCGCGGGCATTTTACCCGTTCTGCCTTCGGGCGGGTCCATGCCGCCCCTGGGATCGGTGGGCTTAAGCGCCGTGGAACTTGCCCGCAGACTGGCGGCCGGCCCCATTGTCTGCGCGGGAATCGATTTTTCTTTTACCCTTGACGCTTCGCACGCGCGATCAAGCCCCGCCCACCTCGCCCTGCTTGCCGCGCAAAACCGCCTGCGCTCTCCGCTTAACGCGGAGGGCGCGTTCCGCGCGGGAGTCTTCGCGGCCTCCTCAAAATCGGGCGGGGCCGTGCTGAGCAATCCCTCGATGCGAAACTACCGCAGTCTGTTTGAACAGGAATTTTCTTCCGACCAAAGAATTTTCGACATAGAGGGAAGCGGATTGCCGCTTGGGATAAACGGGCGGACGCTGAGCGCGGCGCGTACGGTCGAGCTGCTTTGCGCCGCCCCGCGAACTGTCCCGCCGCGGGCGGACGGGACAGTTCGCGGTGAAACAAAAGCGCCCGGCCGCCTGCGCGCTTTTATCGAAACGGAACGTATGCGGCTGGAAGAACTGCGGAGCGTACTCAGCGGTGAAAAAAGCGAAAAAAACCTTGACGCCCTGCTTGACGAGATCGATTACCTCTGGGCCCACTTTCCCGAATGCGCCGGCGCGGGAGGCAGAAGGCCGCCTTCCACGGAACTTTCCTTCCTCAAACGGGTCCGAACCGAAATCGATCCGTTTATTACCCTGTGGAATTTGGCCGCCCGCGAAATGGAACGGGTGAATTCAGAACAGTAATGAATTTGAGCTGTCGGCAGGAAATGCCTGCCCGGCGGCGATTATTCTTCTTTTGTTTTGAGCACGGCAAGAAACGCGCTTTGGGGCAGCTCGACGTCTCCCACCATGCGCATGCGTTTCTTTCCTTCTTTTTGCTTTTCAAGAAGTTTGCGCTTGCGGGTAATGTCGCCGCCGTAACACTTGGCAAGAACGTCTTTGCGCAGGGGGTTTACGGTTTCGCGGGCGATGATCTGGCTGCCGATAGAACCCTGTATGGGAATTTTGAACTGCTGGCGGGGAATCTCGTCGCGAAGCCGTTCGCAGACCATGCGGGCGCGGTCATAGGCCTTGCCTTTATACACCAGCTGCGATAAGGCGTCAACCTGTTTGCCGTTGAGCAGTATGTCAAGCTTTACCAGTTCCGTCGCCTTGTAACCGGTAATATCATAATCAAAAGAAGCGTAACCGCGGCTGGTGCTTTTAAGACGGTCGTAAAAATCAAAGAGCACCTCCGAAAGGGGCATGTCGTAAACAAGCTCAACCCGCTTTTCGTCAAGGTAACTCATGCCGGTCTGTACGCCCCGCTTTTCAAGGCACAGGCTCATGATGTTGCCCAAATACGCCGCCGGCGTTATGATTTCGGCGCGTATGCAGGGTTCTTCGGCGCCCTCGATGACGCCTTCGTCGGGATACTCCATGGGGTTGTCGACAAAACGCTCTTCGCCGCCGCGCAAATGTACTTTGTACTTTACCGAAGGGGCGGTAAAAATCACGCTCTGGTTAAATTCCCGCTCAAGCCGTTCCTGGATCACCTCAAGATGAAGGAGCCCCAAAAAGCCGCAGCGGAATCCAAAGCCCAGGGCGGCCGAAGAATCTTTTTCGTAAACAAGAGACGCGTCGTTCAGTTTTAACTTTTCAAGGCCCGTTTTAAGTTCTTCATAATCATTGGAATCCACCGGATAAATCGAAGAAAACACCACGGGCTTTACTTCGCGGAATCCCGGCAGCGGCTCGGCGCAGGGAGAGGCGGCGCCGGTTACCGTGTCCCCGACCCGCACGTCGCTTACCGTTTTGATTCCCGCGACAATGTAGCCGACGCTTCCCGCTTCCAGCGCTTCCGTCTCAACCAGGGCAAGCTTGAAAAGGCCGGCCGTCTCAACTTCATATTCGGACCCGTTTGACATAAAGCGTATCTTCATTCCCTTTTTGACGGATCCGTCAAAAAGCCGCAGATGAACCACGACGCCGCGGTAGGGATCGTAGTGGCAGTCAAAAATCAGCGCGCGGAGCGGAGAGGCGGACGAACCGGCGGGCGCGGGAATTTTTTTGACAATTTGTTCAAAAAGTTCGTCGATGCCCGTTCCCTGACGGGCCGACACCAGCAGCGCTTCGGCGGAGTCGAGCCCAAGGTCCTTGTCGATCTGGGCGCGCGTCATGGGGATGTCCGCCGCGATCATGTCGATCTTGTTGATCACCGGAATGATTTCCAGATTGTGTTCCAGAGCCATGTACATGTTGGAAAGCGTCTGCGCCTGAACGCCCTGGGTGGCGTCAACGAGCAGCAGGGCGCCTTCGCAGGAATAAATGGCTCTGGATACTTCGTAGCTAAAGTCAACATGGCCCGGCGTATCAACCAGATTAAGCTGGTAGCTTTTTCCGTCGGCGGCCGTGTAGGGAATCGTAACCGCCTGACTCTTGATCGTAATTCCCCGCTCACGTTCAATGTCCATGTTGTCAAGTATCTGATTCTGAAAGTTACGGTCTTCCACCAGGCGGCCTTTTTGTATAAGCCGGTCGGCCAGGGTCGATTTGCCGTGGTCTATGTGGGCAATGATACAAAAATTACGAAAGAGCGCCGTGTCCGCCATAAAACCAGTGTAGCTTTTTTTGGCGATCTTCGCAACATTCGCTTGACAAATATCCACGGCGGCTTGATACTGCCGGTATGACGAAAGATACCTTTACCCTGCTGGCCGCGTATAACCGCGCCGCCAACGAAAAAATGGGGGCGCTGCTCGGGACGCTCAGCGGCGAAGAATGGACGCGCGATTTCGGCGGCTTCTTTCCTTCGGCGGGAAGCCTCTGCGCCCATCTCTATGTATGCGATTACATCTGGCTGGGCCGCTTTTATTCCCTGCCCGGCGTAAGCCAGGACGGAAGGGAATTTTTTACGCAAAAAAAATACGCGTTCAGGGAAGCGTACTGTTTTCCCCGCGATGAATTTTTGGGCATGCGATCCGATCTGGATCAAAGGCTCGCCGGATTCATTGAAGCCCTCGACGAAGGCCTGTTGGCAAAAAATTTTTCGTATACCAATTCACGCGGCGACGTAACGGAAAAAAGTTTTGCGGGCCTGCTGCTTCACCTCTTCAATCACCAGACCCATCACCGGGGAATGGTTTCGGTGTATCTGGACATGCTGGGCAAAGACAACGATTTTAACATGATCCAACCGGTTTTATAGATCACAGGGTATCCGGTGAATCAAGCGCCGCGGGAAGGCGCATGGAAGTTTCGATATAACCCATACGCCGTTTTTTGACCGAAATATCCATTAAGACAAAGCCGTTTT
>JAITBL010000268.1 GCA_031283575.1 Treponema sp.
CGGTCATGGACAAAACGAAAAGCGGTTACCGTCTGCCCACCGAAGCGGAAATGGAATTTGCCGCGCGCGGCGCAGATCCCGCGAACGCGGCGTGGCTGTTCAGGTACGCGGGCGGCGACACCGCCGACGCCGACGCCGTCGCCTGGTACCACGGCAATTCGCCGTACGCGCTCAAACCCGCGGGCGGAAAGACCGCGAACCGTCTGGGCATACACGACCTTTCCGGCAACGCCCAGGAATGGTGCTGGGACTGGATGAATTACAGCGTCGATGTGGATACGACAGTTCCGGAAGACGGCGCGGCGCGTAACCAGATGATCGGCGGCAGAAACGGCGGAAACCAGAAAGCCTTTAACGGCGGCGGCGTGGGTTCCAATATAACCATGTCCTGCGTAACGTACCGCTGGGGCTTTGGTCCCGATTATAACGATTCCTTTGTGGGATTCCGCGTGGTATACGCGCCATGAAGCGCCCGTTCCAAAAATACGCGGCGTTGTTGGCCGCTTTGTGCCTGTGCTTCCTGTATCCGGCCGGCTGCGACATGTACGGCTACGGAACGATCGGCGGGGCCGGCGAAAATGTTCCGGGCGTTCTGCCCGGCCGGCTGTACGGACAGTGGGTGTACGCGGGCGAACGTTATACCATCAGCGCGGGCAGCATCATCGATACAATAAAGTACGAATACACGGGCGGCGCCTCTTCACCGTTTGACTTTGAGGGAACAATAGCCTTTGTTTCAAATTACAACGATTCTTCGGGGGTTATCATCGTCGAGTACAACGTTCAGCGGCCAACCTACCCCCTGCACAACGGCAATTTTTACGGCGCGGTTTATTACCGCTACCTGACCGCTTCCAGCGTCAAACTTGCCAACGCGATCAATCTGGCCGATATGTCGGCCCCCGACACCGTAACCTTTTCCGAAGCGGTCACGAAATTCAACCGGAATAACCAGGGTTCTTTTGTCAACTGGGGAAACGTACAGCCCCAGAGGAAGCAGTGAAACTCCGCCCGGCCGCGCGCCGCTTGTGCGCCGTTCTTTTCGCGCTGGCCGCAGCTTCGCTTTACGGACAAACGGACGCCCTTAATGAAGACGAATACTATCTGCTTGAGGAAGAGGGCGAAGGGATAACGATTGTGGCAAGTCCCGAAACAACCCAGCAGAAAAAAACCATCACCCGGGAAGAAATCGAAAAGATCCACGCCGCCGATCTTCCCGCGCTGCTGGAACAGGCGCTGGACATTCCCGTTACCCGCTACGGCCCCCGGGGCAGCGCGGCGGAAATCAACATACGCGGTTTTGATACGGAACGGATCGCCGTGCTCGTAAACGGCATTCCCGTCAATTCACCCCTGTCGGGAGACTTTGATTTTGCCGGCATCGATCTTGATTCGGTGGAAAGGATAGAGGTCATTTACGGCGGCTCGGACAGCAAGTACAATGTTTCGGGGGCGCTGGGCGGCGTGATCAATATTGTTACGGTAAAAAAACAGGAGAAGGGACTCAAGTTCAGCGGAAGCGTTTCCAATACTTCGGCGCTGCCGGGGCGTTACAATAAACAGTACGGCGGCGTCGGCGGCGCCCGTTGGGAAGACCTTGCCGACGCCCAGAACCTGCATCTTTCCGCCGCGTACGGCGCCGGCGACTGGTCCCTCGCGCTGAACGCGTTCGGCAGCCGCGCGGGCAATCATTTTCTGTATAAAGACTATTACGGTTTCGCGCGCCGCAAGGAAGGCAATGAACTGGCCGACGGCGGTTTTTCCGGAATCTGGCTGCGGGAACTTTCCGACGGCTATTCAAAATTGATCGCCGGCGCGGATATTTATTCCGGCGTCAAACAGGTTCCGTCTTCGGGCGACACGCGGGAAGGCGCGCTTGAGAAGGATTTTGTTACCCGCGAAAACATCATGCTGGACATGCCGGCGCTGGGCGAAAAAATCGGCATGGAGGCAAGCCTGAGCCACAGCTGGTACCGCATGGACTACGACACCCTGGGCGAGGATTCGCTCCACAGGATGCATAATTTTGATCTGATTAACCGCTGGAGCCTGTTCCCCCTCGAAAAACTTACGCTGCGTTCCGGCTTTGATTACCGCTTCAGTTATCTTGATTCAACCAATACCGGAACGCTCTTTGGAAACCGGGGCGGGCTTTATTTCAACGCCGAGTACGCGCCGCTGGAAGCGCTGTTGATCGTTCCGTCAGTTAAAGTTGTTCTTCAGGACAGGGACGCCAAAATCCAGGCCGCGCCCATTCCCAAGCTCGGGCTTTCGTTGCAGGCCGCCGAAAACATCACCATAAAAAATAATTATTTTCGCAGTTTTAAATATCCCGATTTTGAAGATCTCTATTGGATACAGGAAGGATTTTACGGCAACAGGGATCTTAAAAACGAAGACGGCTGGGGAACGGATCTTGGCGTGGAAATTACGTTTGGAAAACCGAACACCAAAACGCCCAACTACCGTCTGGAAGGCGGGGGCTTTGCCCAATGGACGGTCAATTCAATTCACTGGAGTTATCAAAA
>JAITBL010000269.1 GCA_031283575.1 Treponema sp.
TCCCAAAACTTCAGTTTTGGGACAGGCTCAAGTATAAAGATAACGCGGGAGAAGCCGAAAAATGCCATTGTCGCTCACCAGAAACGGACAGTCCTGCCGCGTAAACGCGTTGAAGGTACGGAAAACCTCAGGCAGCATCTTGAGTCGCTCGGTTTTACCGTAGGGAGTGAAGTAACGGTTGTATCCGAATCGGGCGGAAACCTTATCGTCAACGTGAAAAACAGCCGTATCGCCATCAGCAGGGGAATGGCGCACAGGATACTTGTGTAAAGCGGCATGAAGGGCGGAAAAAAGGCGGCCGGATGCGGACACTGCGGGGAGTAAAACCGGGCCAAACTGTCAGGGTTGTTAAAATTCACGGGCAGGGGCCGGTACAGCGTCGTATCATGGAGATGGGAATCACGCGCGGCGCGGAAATCCTTGTGCGCAAGGCCGCCCCTCTGGGGGATCCCATCGAAGTGAAGGTTCGCGGTTACGCGCTTTCCATGAGGAAGGCCGACATTGACAGCATTGAAATTGACAGTATTGAAGTTACCGGCGACGACGGAGCGCCCGCGTGAAAATCGCGTTGGCGGGAAATCCCAACAGCGGCAAAACGACGCTCTTTAACGCCCTTACCGGATCGAACCAGTTTGTGGGAAACTGGCCCGGCGTTACCGTTGAAAAAAAAGAAGGCCGGCTCCGCGCCCGCAAAGAGGTCCGTATTATCGACCTCCCCGGGATCTATTCCCTTTCACCCTACACAATAGAAGAAGAGATTGCGCGGCGTTATCTGGAAGAAGAAAGGCCCGACGTGATCATCGACATTATCGACGGGACCAATCTGGAGCGCAACCTTTACCTTACCACCCAGCTTCTGGAGTTCGGCATTCCGGTGATTGCCGCGGTAAACCTTATCGACGAAGTTGAAAAATCGGGCGATGTCATCAACCTCGCCAGACTTGAGGCGGCGCTGGGCTGTCCGGTGCTGGCCATTTCCGCCCTTAAAAACCGCGGCCTTACCGAATTGGCCGAAAAAGCGCTGGTTCTGGCAAAGGAAAAAAACGCCCCCGAAGCGCCGGTAATGCCAAAAACAGCCGGCGGCGGCGAAGACCCCGAAACCCTTTTGGCGGAAGCCCGTTACGCTTTTATCAGCAAGGCGCTGGCGGGAGCGTACCGGCGCAAAAGAAATGACGGGCTTTCGCTTTCCGATAAAATCGACCGCGTCCTTACCAACCGCTTCTTTGCCCTGCCGATCTTTGCCGCGGTGATTTTTTTCATCTATTATGTTTCGGTTACGACGGTGGGCGCCTGGGTTACCGGCTGGACCAACGACGGGCTTTTTGGCAAAAGCTTTTCGTTTCTGGGCCTCCGCGCGCCGGGCGTTCCGGTACTCATAGGCGGCCTTCTTGAAATGGCGGCGGTGAGCGAATGGCTGCGCAGTCTTGTTATTGACGGAATCACCGCCGGCGTCGGCGCGGTGATTGGCTTTGTGCCGCAGATGTTCGTCCTCTTTCTTTTTCTCGCGGCGCTTGAAGCCTGCGGTTATATGGCGCGTATCGCTTTCATCCTGGACCGGATATTCCGCCGTTTCGGACTTTCGGGCAAAAGTTTTATTCCCATGCTGATCGGAACCGGCTGCGGCATTCCCGGCGTCATGGCCTCGCGTACCATCGAAAACGAAAAGGACCGCCGCCTTACGATCATGACCACGACCTTTATGCCCTGCGGCGCCAAGCTTCCGATCATCGCGTTAATTTCGGGGGCCGTTTTGGACGGCGCGTGGTGGGTTGCGCCCAGTTCCTACTTTTTGGGCATCGCCTCGGTTATTTGTTCGGGGATCATGCTTAAAAAGACCAAACCCTTTTCAGGCGAAGCCGTTCCGTTTGTGATGGAGCTGCCCGCCTACCGCTTTCCCGGCGTGATCAACGTACTGCGGAGTATGTGGGAACGGGGCTGGTCTTTTATCAAAAAAGCGGGATCGATCATTCTGCTGTCGTCGGTTGTCGTGTGGTTCCTTTCGAGCTTCGGCTTTACGGACGGAAGATTCGGCATGACCGGCGATCTGCGGGACGGCCTGCTCGCGTCAATAGGGCGGGCCATCGCCTTTATCTTTGCGCCTTTGGGTTTTGGCAGCTGGGACGCCGCGGTCGCGACGATCACGGGTCTTGTGGCAAAGGAAAATGTCGTGGGTACGATGGGCGTCCTTTACGGTTTTGCCGAAACCGCCGAGGACGGCGCGGAAATTTGGGGAACTTTCGCGAGGAACTTTAGCGCCGCCGGCGCCTATGCTTTTCTGGTGTTCAACCTCTACTGCCCGCCCTGTTTCGCCGCCATCGGCGCGATCAGGCGGGAAATGAACAACGGCCGGTGGACGGCCTTTGCCGTGGGCTACCAGCTCGCTTACGGTTATATACTGGCCCTGATCGTTTATCAGCTGGGATCTTTTGTCCTTGGCGGAAGTTTCGGCGCGGGAACCGCCGCCGGTTTTGCCGCCCTGGCGCTGCTTGTCCGCCTTCTTACGCGCCGGCCGAAAGCGCGGACGGGAAGCGGAAACGCTTTTGCCCAACCGTAACAGGAGAAAAAAAATGGGGGATTTTATCGCCGGCGCCGCCGTACTTGTCATCATCGGCCTGGCGCTTTTCCGCGTGATACGCATCATACGCCGGGGCAAAAGCGGCTGCGGCTGCGGCTGTGAAGACTGCAAGCCGGACCGCGGACATTAGCCGCATCTGACGCGAAGCACAGCGTTAACTTTGAAAGCTCACCATGGCGGAAAGATATTTCCGCCGCGAGTCAACCAGCGATCCGAGTTCGGCGAGCATGTTTTTATCAACCTCTTCGGCAATGGGAAAAATGTACTTGACCGTTTCTTCGGTATAGCGGGAAATAAACTCGGCGTTTACGACAAAACCCAGCGAGATCATATTGCTGATCCTATCGGCGCATTTAAGGATCTTGGCGTTTTCCGATCCGTCCGTAAGAATGCGGGTAAGAAACTCGCTTTTGGATTCCCCCGCGTGACGGGTTACTTCGAGGACCAGGTTGTACACCGCGGGACTTTCGTAATCAATCGCAAGCAGCGTGTTATGGTTAAACTCGGGAACATCCTCAATGACATCGTGAACCAGCGAAGCCTTGAGAAGCACCGATTCGATGTAACCGTAGTCAATAAGGGTCGCCATCGTATCAAGCTGGTGGCGGAACATATTGCCGCCGCCTTCCCTCATTTGACCGATAAGGCAGGTGGCAAGCTGGATGTAGGGCGCAAGGTAGGTTCCCTTGAGCATGATCATATCGTGGCGGGTCATCGCATTTCCCTGATATAGGCGGCGATTTTGCCGGTACGTTCTTTTGCCTCGGACAGTTTTTGCTTTTCGGCTTCCACGAGTCCGGCCGGAGCGTTTTTAAGAAAATCGGGATTGGCCAGTTTTGCTTCCAGCGAGGCGATAAATTTTCTGTCCCGTTCCAGATTTTTTTCGCACTTTGCCCTGAACGAAGGAATGTCCACCGCCCCGCCCAGATAGACGCGGGCTTCCCAACCGTGACCGGTAAGCCCTATCGCGCCGCCGGAATATTCCGCCCAGGCCGCGTCCGCGCCGGAAGCTTCGCCGCGCGTCGCCGCGCCGGCCGTGACGCTGTCGAGGCCGGCGAGCAGTTTTACGAGCCCCGCGTTTTCGCCGATAAAGCGGGCCTTTTCCTCCGCTTCTTCCCCGTCTGTTTTGACAGCCGCCCGCAGTTTCTTTTCCGGCGCGACCATACATTCGGAACGCAGGGTGCGGACGGCGCTTACCAGTTCGCGGAGAAAAGCGAAGTCGCGTTCACCTTTTTCGTCGTGCGCCGCTTCGTCATAACGGGGATACGGCGCGTTGATCAGGAGGCCGGAATAACCGCGCGCGTCCTCGCGGAAAGCCGTACCTGCGGCGGAATCTTCCGCGCGGGCTTCCCTGATTTTGGCGAAGATCTCTTCGGTCACAAAGGGAAGGAGGGGATGCAGCAGGGCCAGGGCCTTTTCAAGCGCCGCAAGAAGCACCGTGGCGGCGCGGTCCTTTTCCGCCTCATCGCCGCCCTTGAGCGAAAGCTTGGTGGCTTCCACATAAAAATCGCAAAAATCATTCCAGAAAAATTCATAGGATGCCAGCGCCGCGTCGTTATAACGGTACGAAAGAAACGCGTCGCCTATGGTTTTGGCCGCGCCGTTGAGCCGCGAGGCGATCCATCTGTCCACGGGAAGCAGGGCAGGCTCCCGTACCAGGGCGCGGCCTTCCAGATTCATCAAAATATAGCGGGCCGCGTTCCACAGTTTGTTGGCGAACTTCGATCCCAGCCTGAAGCTTTCCCTGTCCACCAAAAGATCCTGCCCCTGCGCGCACATAAAGGCCAGGGTAAACTTGAGGGCGTCGGAACCGAACTCGTCCACGAGTTCCAGCGGGTCAAGGCCGTTTCCCAGGCTCTTGCTCATCTTGCGGCCCTTCTTGTCGCGGATAAGGCCGTGGATGTAGACGTCGCGGAAGGGGGCTTTGCCGGTAAACTCCATACCGGCCATGATCATGCGCGCCACCCAAAAAAAGATAATGTCGTAGGCGGTGACAAGCGCCGTGGTGGGATAAAAATTTTGATAATCCGCCGCGGCGCATTTTTCGTTTTCCCAGCCCAGCGTGGTAAAAGGCCAGAGCCAGCTCGAAAACCAGGTGTCCAGCACATCGGGGTCCTGTTCAACGCGCGCCGAACCGCAGTGGGGGCAGGAGGCAAGATCGCTGCGGGAAACGCTGAGCCTGCCGCAGTCCGCGCAGGTCCAGGCGGGAATGCGGTGCCCCCACCAGAGCTGGCGGCTGACGCACCAGTCGCGTATATTTTCGAGCCAGTGCCGGTAGGTGTTTTCCCAGCGGCGGGGATAAAAGATCACGCCGCCGCTTCTCCAGGCGGCAAGGGCTTTTTCCGCCAGCGGCTTCATCCGCACAAACCACTGTTCGGAAAGGCAGGGTTCGATTACCGTATGGCAGCGGTAACAGTGGCCGACCGCGTGGGTAATTTCTTCTTCCCTGATAAAGCAGCCGCCCGCAGCGAGATCGGCAAGCACCGCTTCGCGGCCTTCCGCCACCGTCATGCCGCGGTATTTGGCGGGGACCGTATCGTTAAGGCGGCCGTCGGGGCCAAGCACCTTGATCGCCTCGAGGCCGTGGCGTTTCGCCACTTCCCAGTCGTTCGGATCGTGGGCCGGCGTAATCTTGACTACGCCGGTCCCGAAGCCGCGGTCCACGTAGGCGTCGGCGATAACGGGGATTTCCCTGTTGCAGAGGGGAAGCAGCGCGCGCTTGCCGACAAGGGAACGGTAGCGCTCGTCATCGGGGTGAACCGCGACGGCGGTGTCGCCCAGCATCGTTTCGGGCCGCGTCGTGGCAAGCTCAATGAACGCGTTTTCTCCCACAAGCGGATAGCGCAGGTGGTACATTTTACCCGGCGTATCCTCGTGATCCACTTCGTCGTCCGAAAGGGCGGTGCCGCAGCCGGAACACCAGTTGACAAGATAATTTCCCCGGTAGAGCAGATCCCGTTCATGGAGGGAAACAAACACTTCGCGCACGGCCCGCGAAAGGCCTTCGTCCAGGGTAAAGCGTTCGCGGTCCCAGTCAACGGAAGCGCCGATGCGGGCAAGCTGCCGCGAAATGATCGCGTGGTGTTCCTCTTTGACTTTCCAGGTTTCTTCCACAAATTTTTCGCGGCCCAGATCGCGGCGGTCAATACCTTTGGCGCGAAGCCGTTTTTCCACGACATTCTGTGTGGCGATTCCCGCGTGATCCGTGCCCGGCAGCCAGAGGGTTTTTTCGCCCCGCATGCGGTGAAAGCGTATGATAATGTCCTGCAGAGAATTATTGAGCGCGTGGCCCAAATGCAGTACGCCGGTTACATTGGGCGGTGGAATTACTATCGTAAAAGCCGTTTTTGCGCCGGAAGACGACTCGGGTTTAAACGCGCCGCTTTCTTTCCAGAGCGCGTAAATGCGATCTTCAAAGGCCCTGGGGTTGTAGGCTTTTTCAAGTTCAATTGCCTTCATAAAAAAATATTACTAAAATTACGGGGAATATTCCAGCGCCGCCGCGATGCCGGCAATCACGCTGTCGGGCGTACTGGCGCCCGCGCACAGCCCGACGCGGGACGCGTTCCGCAAAAAGGGGATGGACGAAAGACAGGCGGCGCTTTCGGCAATTTCCGCCTTTTTGCCAAGGCTTTTCGCTATGGCAAGCAGGCGGCGGGTATTGGCCGAATCACGGCCGCCCGCGACAATGATCGCGTCACAGACGGCGCAGAGATCGCGCAGGGCATCCTGCCGGTCGCAGGTAGCGCCGCAGATCGTATGCCGTACTTCGACGAGGGGAAAGACGGCTTTAACGGCGCCGGCAATGGCGGCGTATTCGTCAACGGAAAGCGTCGTCTGCGCGATCAGCGCGGTTTTTGCGCGGGGGCGGCGGCGCTTTAAATCCGCCGCCGCCGCTTCCGCTTCGCGGGCGCCGCCGACAACCAGCGCCCGTTCGCCCGACGCCGCGTCAACATAACCGGCGATACCGATTACTTCCGCATGGTCGCGCTCACCCGCGATAAACACGCAGGCGCCCTGTTCCGCCAGAGCCTTCGCGGCAAGCTGGCTGGCTTTTACTTTGGGACAGGTCGCGTCAACGATACGCGCTCCCCGCCGCCGGAGCGAAGCTTCCGCCGCCGGAGCGATTCCGTGGGCGCGTATGATCACCGTAACGTTTTCCGTATCGGGAGGGATGTCTTTTGCGCCTGTCGACGGATCAAGTATTTTGATACCCCGCTCTTCAAGGCCGCCGAGCACCTGGGGATTGTGGATCAACGGTCCGAGGGTAAAAACATCGCCGTTTTGCGCGTCAAGTTCAGCTTCGGCCATTTCCACCGCGCGGCGCACCCCCATGCAAAAACCAAGCACCCGCGCCTTAAGCAGTTCCACCGTCAAAACCTCGCGCCAAGGCCCAAACCGGGTTTCAGATAATCAGCCGGGGCGTCTCTGGCAAAAAGACGGCTGTACTCCACTCCGGCTTCAAGATAAAGGGTTCTCTCCGCCCTTCGGGCGTTGTGGACCGCCGGTATAAACCAGCGAAACGATATTCCGCCGCCGGCGGAAAACATCCAGGTAAAGATTGAAGTGAAATTGTGATCATTCGTTCCCTGTACGAAATTTACCCCGACGCCCGCGCGGAAGATGAGGGCCATGGTTTGTTTAAGGAACCACCGTTGATACAGTCCGTTCAAACGGAGGCTTTCCCTGTGTATCGTCACGTCATCGGAGTTCAGCATGTTCCAGGAGGGCGCCAGTTCCAGACCCAGGTCTCCCCAGGATCGTTTAAGGGGCGCGGCGCTTATCCTGAGAGAAAACCCCAGGGGAGAGAGGGCGCGGTCAAAGGGATCAAACAGGTATCCGGAAAGGGGAACGAGGGGGGCGTATTCCGCCGAAACAAAAACGCCCAGGAGCTTCGGGGCGACGCCGGGAACCGAAGGGGCCGCCGGCGCTCTTACGCTTATTTCAAGGGAACTTTCCAAACCCCCGGGATTCCTTACATATACCCTGTAAGGGCCCGGCGCAAGGCGCTTAAAAACCAGCCGCGCGCTTTCCCCGGCGGGAAAAAAGCCTGGGGGCGTGAGCTCCCCGTCCGCGGGCAGGAACCACACTTCCGCCCCTTCGACAAGGTTCATGCCGTAAAGGACGATCTCGACCGGCGGATCAGCCGTTCCGGCGGGGGCGAATTCCTGGCTGAACGAGTACAGTTCCGGCTGTAAGGCCGGAAAGACCCTAAAGGGTATCCAGGCGGAAATTCCCGCGGGGCGGTTCAGCAAATTGTAAACTTCTATGCGGTACCGGTATGAACCGGGATTCAGGGAAACGTCGATAAAATTTTCCGTCCGGAACTCACGGTGGATTTCGGCATATTCCCCCGAACTGTTTTGTTTTTCGATGGTGATCTCGTAGCGGTAGACATAGTCATCTTTTTCCCAGACAAGGCGCTGAACGAAGCGCTCTTCTTCCCCGCTCCGCTCAATATAATACGTTCCGCCGCTTTCCGCCGGCTCCTCGCCCGTGATGAGGGCCGGCAGGAGAAAAACAAAGGCCAGGGCAAAAATCCGCCTATCTGCCATACAAATTCCCCGGATCTCCGGCGCGGGGAATGTCCGGCTGGGGAATGGCCACGGTAAACAGGTTTTCCCGCGGGGTTCCCCTTCTTGCGCCGCTGCCCGTCTTTACCGCCTCTACCCGCCAGAAAAAACGGCCCAGATCCAAAAGGCTTAGATCGTCAAGGGTGTAGGAAGTTTTCGTGCCTTCAAAACTGATGATGGATTGCCGTCCGCCGGATTCGGTTTCCCGGAACAGGGTAAAAACATAGGCGTCCGCCCCCGCTACCGGGTTCCAGCTAAAGAGAATGGTCCGGGATTGCCGCAGGGTATCGTGGTTGATCACGTAACCGCCTTCCGGCTTCCGTCCCGATACGGCGGGAAGCGGGGACGGCCCCGTACTTCGGGCGTTTTCCGGCCTTGCCGCCGGCGGAACGGCGGCGATTTGGTCCGGCGGCCCGGCAACGGTTTGGTCCGGCGGAACGGCGGGCGGTTCGGCGGCGATTTGGTCCGGCGGAAGCTCGGCGGCCGCTATCGGAAGCTCGCTGAAAGCGCCGGTCCCGTCGAAGACAAGGGCCGTTCCCGCCGCCGCTTCCCGTTCCTCGCCGCCGGGGCCGGTAACGGAAGCGCTTCCCTCCGTCACCTGAAGGTTGAATTCGCCGGCGCCGGCGCCAAGGATTAGCGTAGATCCGGCGGCGACCTTTATGCGGGTCTCGCCGGCGGAAACATCGACGGCCGATTCACCGGCGGAAACGCTGACGTTTCCGCCGGAAACATCAATCCGGGGGACCCCCGCGTCCACAAAAACACGGATAAAACTGCTCTCCGAAATGCCGATCAGGGCCCCGCCGGGAAAACCGATGGCGGTCTGCGAATGTTCCGTGGTACGGATAAAGTCGCCGTTATACACCGGCGAATCTTTCCGCAGGCGGTCCCAGATACTGCGATCCTCAAAACGCCGCAGGGCCGCGCGGGACGCGGAAGCGACAAAACCCACCGGTTCCTCGTTAAGCCGCCGGAGAGATTGGTTCAAATCATTCTGGAACAAAGCAAGAAAGGCCGCCGTTCCCAGAAGACAGACGCAGATTACCGCCGCGTCGACAGGCCTAAGCGTCCTGGATTTTGTATTTTTGCTCTTTCGCATTGACGTCTACTTTGTTCATATCCGGAGCGGGAATACCCAGTATCCGCCGTACCTCCGCCAGCGTCGCGGGCCCCTGGACGGCTCCCCGGACCGGGCGGAAATTGACTACCGCGAACATACGGACCGGCTTTTCTTTTCCCTTTACGCTGATCGAGGGCATTTCTTCGGTGATAAAATATTTGCCGACAAGGGCGCAGGTATTTTCGGTGATCAAAATATCCGTTCGCAGGGGCTTGTTCAGGGCTTCGGTACGGCTGGCCAGATTCACCGTATCCCCGATAACCGTATACTCCATGCGCCGGCTTGATCCGATTTGGCCGGCCACGACGTCCCCGGTGTTGATCCCGCAGCCTATTCTGATTCGGGGCTTCCCGGCCCCTCCGCGCCCCCGGTTAAAGTCCTGGAGGGCCGAGCGCATCATCAGGGCCGTCTTGACGCAGTTAAAGGCGTCCTTTTCCGGCGACCCGGCGGAGAGCGGAGCGCCCCAGACCGCCATGACCGCGTCGCCGATAAATTTGTCCACCACGCCGCCGGTCTTTTCCACGCAGTCCACCATGCGGGTCATATAATCGTTGAGGAATTCCACTACCCCGGCGGGCGCCATTTTTTCAGAAATCGCCGTAAACGAGCGGATGTCAGAAAAGAAGATCGTTACCCGTTTGGTCTCGCCCCCCAGGGAAAGCTCTCCTTTCATCGCCTGCTCGGCGATGGTCTTGTTGGTAAAGCGGCCAAAACTGTCCCGCAGCCGTTCCCGTTCCGCCAGGCCCCGGCCCATCTCGACAAAACGTTCGGTCAAAAGGCCTATCTCGTCCTTCCCTTTGGCCGCAAGGGTCTGCTCAAATTCGCCGTTTTTGATCCGCTCCGCCGCCGCGGCCAGCGTTTTCAGGGGGGCGCTGATCGTCCTGGAAAAAAACCAGATGAACAAAACGGCGATGCAGAGCACCGCTCCGGTAAGGTAGAGGTTGCGCCGGGTGGTGGCGGCCACTCCCTCAAAGATCACCGCGTATTCGGCGGTGGTAAGCACCGCCGCGCCGGCCAGGGGCAATTTATGGAAGGCCGCAAAGTATTCCCTGCCGTCTTCGCCGGTATAACGGGTCTGGAGATTTTCCTCCCCGCTTTCCCGCATGATCCCGACAAAGGGGTCGGAAGTCATATTTGTCCCGGCCATGACGAGGCTGTCGTCGGGGTGGATCAACAGGTCCCCCCGGTCGTTGACGAGAAAGGAAAGATTGGTCCCCGCGCCGAAGGTTCCGGCCAGGGATTCGGGGGAAAAAAGAACGAGCCGGGGCCCGTCCCGCCGGGGAAGAAACAGGGCCAGCAGGGGAAAGTTAAAAAACGGCGCGGCGTTACGCAGCAGGGTTTCCCCGGAACGGCACTGTTCCACGGCCTCCGCTTCGGAGCGGAGAAAGCCGTCTATGGTTTCGGGGTTCAGGCTGTTGGCGGCAAAAAAGGCTTCGTTGACCAGGCCGGTTCCGTCCGCGCCGCTTATGGCGGCCCTATCCGCGTTCCGCTCAAAGAACAGGGCCGCGGCGGTGCGCGCGGGATCGTCTTCCAGCAGGTCCAGGGTATCCAGCAGCAGCAGGGTTTCGGACCGTATCGTCTCGAGGGCCGTTTCCGCCTCGGACGCGGAACGGAGGTTGACGTTAAAGTTATTGTCTTCCGCGGTGATCCGCACGTCGGCGGAAACCATTACCGACAC
>JAITBL010000276.1 GCA_031283575.1 Treponema sp.
GAAAATTTCCGCAAGCGGATGAATCAGGAAAAACAGAGCGCCATCGACTTTGCCAATCAAAGTCTTCTCCTGGATCTGATCACGGTGATCGACGACTTTGAGCGGGCCATTAAATCCGCCGAAACCCAGCGGGAAGCCGCGGGTCAGGACCCCGAACAGATTTCGGCCAGTTTCAACAGCCTTAACGAAGGGATCAGCATGATCGAAAAACGGCTGGTAACCCAGCTGGAAAGCAAGTGGGGGCTTACCCGTTTCGATTCCGTCGGCGAGCCCTTCGATCCCAACAAGCACGAGGCGATTCAGGTGGAAAAATCGGCGGAGGGCGAAGAAGAGATCGTGGCCGAGGAATATATGAAAGGGTATATCCTGAAAGATCGGGTAGTACGGCCCGCAAAGGTAAAAGTCCTTAAGCCCGAAAATACAGGTTCCACTTGAGTGGGCTGTGTAAAAGTTAGTTTGAAAGGAGAATTATATGGGTAAGATAATCGGCATTGACCTGGGAACAACCAATTCGTGTGTGGCCGTCCTTGAAGGCGGCGAGCCGGTGGTAATACAGAATTCGGAAGGAGGGCGGACCACGCCCTCCATCGTCGGCTTTACCAACAAGGGCGAGCGGGTAATCGGACAGCCCGCCAAAAACCAGATGGTGACCAATCCGGAAAACACCGTTTACTCGATCAAGCGCTTTATGGGCCGCCGCTTCTCCGAAGTGGGGAATGAAATGAAGCTGGTCCCCTACAAGGTGGCCGAGCAGGGCGACGATGTCCGCGTTGACATTGACGGCAAAAAATATTCGCCCCAGGAGATCAGCGCCTTTGTTTTGCAGAAGATGAAGAAGACCGCCGAGGATTATCTGGGTGAAACCGTTACCGAAGCGGTGATCACCGTTCCGGCGTATTTTAACGATGCCCAGCGCCAGGCGACCAAGGACGCGGGCAAGATAGCGGGTCTTGAAGTAAAGCGGATCATTAACGAGCCGACCGCCGCGTCGTTGGCCTTTGGCTTCAACAAGGAAATGAAGCAGGATAAAATGATCGCCGTTTACGACCTGGGCGGCGGCACCTTCGATGTTTCGATTCTTGAACTGGGCGAAGGCGTCTTTGAGGTAAAATCGACTAACGGCGACACCCACCTGGGCGGTGATGATTTTGACCGGCGCATACAGGAATGGCTTATCACCGAATTTAAGAACGATACAGGCATTAATCTTGCCCAGGATCGCATGGCGCTGCAGCGCCTGCGCGAGGCGGCGGAAAAGGCGAAGATCGAACTTTCCGCCATGCAGACTACCGAGATTAATCTTCCCTTTATTACGGCCGACCAGAGCGGCCCCAAGCACCTGCAGAAAAGTCTGACCCGCGCCAAATTCGAACAGATGGTGTTGGACCTGCTTGAACGTTCGAAGGAGCCGTGCAAAAAGGCGCTGGCCGACGCGGGTCTTACTGCCGATGACATTCACGAAGTGATCCTTGTCGGCGGTTCTACCCGCATTCCCGCGGTCCAGCAGATTGTGAAGGATCTTTTCAAGAAAGAACCGAACAGGGGAGTGAACCCTGATGAAGCGGTGGCTGTAGGCGCCGCCATCCAGGGAAGCATTTTGGCCGGTGATGTCAAGGATGTACTGCTTCTCGACGTGACGCCGTTGTCGCTGGGTATCGAAACGCTGGGCGGCGTGATGACCCGCCTTATTCCCAGAAACACGACGATCCCGACGCGGAAGAGCCAGATCTTCTCCACTGCCGCCGACGGACAGACGGCCGTTTCCATTCAGGTGCTTCAGGGCGAGCGGGAAATGGCGAACCAGAACCGCGTGCTGGGCCGCTTTGATCTGGTCGGCATACCGCCGGCCCCGCGGGGCGTTCCGCAAATCGAGGTAACTTTTGATATTGACGCCAACGGTATTGTGCATGTCAGCGCCAAGGATCTGGGTACGGGAAAGGAACAGAAGATACGCATTGAAAGTTCCAGCGGTTTGAATGATTCCGATATCGACCGCATGGTAAAGGAAGCCGAACTGCACGCGGAAGAAGACAAGAAGGAACGGGAAAGGGCCGAAGTCCATAACGAAGCGGATTCGATGATCTATAGTACCGAGAAAAACATCAAGGATCTGGGTGACAAGGTAAACGCCGCCGACAAGTCTAAAACGGAAGAAGCTATTGCCAATCTGCGCAAGGCTCTGGAAGGGGGTGACATCAACGCGATCAGGGAAAAGACGGAAGCCCTTAAGCAGGTTTCCTACAAGATTGCGGAGGAAATCTACAAGCAGCAGGCGGCCCAGGGCGGCGGACAGAGCGGCGCCGGTCCCGGAGCGGGAGGCGGCGCGGACAGCGGACCGGAAACAAAGAGCGCCGAAGACGCCGACTACGAAGTGGTAGACGACAAATAAATGGCAAAGCGGGATTACTACGAAGTATTGGGGGTCAACAAAAATGCCTCAAGGGACGACATAAAAAAAGCCTACCGCAAACTTGCCGTTCAGTATCATCCCGACAAGAACCCGGGGAATAAGGAAGCGGAGGAAAAGTTTAAGGAAGCTACCGAGGCCTACGAGATACTCGGCGATGATCAGAAAAAAGCCGCCTACGACCAGTTCGGTTTTGCCGGCGTTGACGGTATGGCCGGACAGGGCGACTTTTCTCAAACCTTCAAGGGCTTTGAAGACATCTTTGGCGACTTTTCGGGAATTTTCGACACCTTTTTTGGAGGCGGCCGGCGTTCCCAGGGACACGGCGGTGTGCGGCAGGGAGCGAACCTCCGTTATGACATCGAAATCCCCTTTAAGGACGCCGTCTTTGGTACCAAGGTCGAAATTCAGTATACGCGCAACGACGCCTGCCCCGCCTGTAAGGGCGTGGGCGGCTCGGGCAAAAAAGTCTGTCCCACCTGTCAGGGATCGGGGCAGGTACGCCACAGTCAGGGCTTTTTTTCGGTGGCCTCGCCCTGTCACAGCTGCCGCGGGGAAGGCTATATCATCGAACAGCCCTGCAAGGAATGCGGCGGTTCGGGAACCCAGCGTAAACGGCAAAAAATTATGGTGACCATTCCCGCGGGTGTCGAAAACGGCAAGCGGGTGGTGATTCCCCGCCAGGGCGACGCCGGAGCGGGCGGCGGCCCCGCCGGGGATCTCTATGTCTTTATCCGTATCAAACCCCACGAATTCTTTGAGCGCCAGGATTTGGATTTATACTGCGCTGTTCCCATCTCGATTACCCAGGCGGCTCTGGGCGCCGAAATCCATGTAAATACTCTTGACGGTAAAACCCTTAAGGTAAAAATTCCCCCCGGTACCACCAACGGCAAACTCCTCCGTATCCGCGACGAGGGCGTTCCCTCGTCCGGCCGCCGGGGCAGTTTCTGGATCAAGCTTATGGTACAGATTCCTGCCCGCCTTTCAAAAAAGGGCAGGGAATTGCTCGAAGAATTTTCCCGCACCGAAGGTGAAAACGATTCGCCCAAACCCATACCCCTCTCCGAAATGGCCGAGAACTGAATTTTACTGCCCGGGCGCTTCG